>CAMJNS010000016.1 GCA_946407375.1 uncultured bacterium | reverse complement strand
AAACGCTTCAAAACTTTCCAGCAGCTTAGCTGTTAAATTCTTTGAGTTGTTGGGAGCTAATTTTAAGCAACAGTTTGATTTTGACTCTTATAAACTGTTTTTCCAAAACCTAGGGTATGAAAATGTTGACTTCTTTGTTGTAGAAGGCAGAATGCCCTGCGCTATTGCTGTAATATGCAAAACGGAAAAGTAAATTTCTTTTTGTAAACAGAACAAATCAATTATCCTTTTATAGATTAATTAGCTATGATAAGATGAATTATCGTAATTAGTTCATAAACCATGGAGATTAAACTATGAGTTTTTTTGATTCAGACAATAATGACAAGGCGAAAGAAAGAGTATCTTCTGTAAAAAAATTATCAGAAAAATTAAATGCAGATTATTATTATGGCGTTGACAAACTAAGAGCAAAATTTAATCTATATACAAATTCAGAATTAAAAGAAAGTAATGCTATTTCTGGTAAGATTGAAGACCATGAATATTGTTTTGTAGAATACTATCACACAAAAAACGGTAAAAATGATAGTTCAAAATGGGTATCTAACCTATATATGAAGACAAAAGACGATACTTTCCCTAATTTTCATTTAAAGCCAAAGAGCTCAACCATCAGTTTAGCAATACTTTTGATTATATTTGCTTCAATCTTTTTTATAGGTTCACTTGTCCTTTTAGGAACAGTATTTTTTGGAAATGTAAAAGGAGGCGATGTTATCTCGATTATTTTACTCATTTTAATAAGTCTATTTTTTAATATCGTATCTTTAATTATTATAGCTATTAATGTAAAAACATTAAAAAAAGTATATGGTCGAGATCCTTACGGTATCAACAACAGAGTTTTCAGAGAAAAGTATGTAATTTTTTCAGAAGAATCTCCTGAAAAGATTCGTAAAATATTTACAGAAAAAGTATGCGCTAAAATTATTAAGGAAGCAGGATATGACCTAGATATAATCTTTGTAAATAATGTTACTGATGATTCCTTAAATTATAATGAACAACTTTCTTTGAATTCTTGTAATAAACATTTAAACAAATTACTAAAAACAATTAAACTATTTGAACAAGATAATTATTATTTAGATTAAGTATAGACAGTATTGCGCAATAAGAGAGGAAAGAGAAGCTTTATAGCAACTTTTTCTAATCTTTTGCCTCACATTTAGAAAGGGGGTTAAAATCTTTTCCAAAACGAAAGCGAAGCCTTCATATCGCGGTCGTGGGAGCCACGCTGCATTGAGAAGTCGGTAGAGAGTAGGGTGTTTGTAGAGATTTTTCTTTCGCCCTTGAAAGAGACTAATAGATGATTCTTGTCTTGTTCATTGTCTAATTCGTATTTATTAGCCATATCGCCAGCGAAGCTGAAAGTAAGCTTGGGGTCAGCGCCAGAGAAAGCACGTTTACCAGCAAGTCTTAAGACATAATTTTCTTTTTCATTGCTAAAGTTAAATTCTAGCCCAAGTTGACCAGCAGCGTAATTATTGGTTTTGCCTTCAACTACGTGATTATAAATACCGCCGTCTTTTTCGGTGTAGCCATCTTGTTTATATTTTGAGAACTGCAAATTTATATAAGGGTAAACTTTCCAAGTCTTATTCTTCTGGTTCTTCGGAGTAAGCTTGTATTCACCGCCGATTTCATACAAATCACCTTTGTATTTTACGTTTGTAGATAAACCTAGATTGGTTAAATTACGTTTAAGTTCATTATCTACCTTACCGTAATCTAAGAAAAGATAACTTGAATATTTATTGTTTTTCTTTGAAGAATAAAGACCGAATCTGTTTTCTTCTATTTTATTCTTAGCCCAAGAATCTTCGAAGCCATCTAAGGTATTGTTGGCTTGGCCGAAGAACAATCCAAATGACTTAGTGTCAGTAAGTTTTAAATCGTAGCCGATGATTCCGCTTCTGCCGTGGTATCTGGCACCGTCGCGCATTTCGCCTTTGTTGTAGGTGAACTTGAACCAGGCACCATTATCGTCATTGCGAGGAGCGCAGCGACGTGGCAATCCAGTAAGACCCCTTTCGTCAGCTAAAGCTGACACTTCCCCCGCCACTTGCGGGGGCAGATCTTTTTGAAACCTATCGGCGAAGTGAGACGAAAGAATATCACTAACAAAAGAATTTTTCTGAACAAGGGTCATACTCTGAGCAGCAGCATTATTAATAACAGCAGAAAGAGCTGGTGCAGCTTGTGCTGCTGGAAGATTAATAAGAGTCATAATCTGATTAAGTTGTTGCGGTGTAGTTGAAGCCCTAAATGAACCTCGATAAGAAGCAGTTCCTTCAGGTAAATCAGACATAAGCTTAAGATACATATTTCTTATAGCTCTATAAGCTCTCTTTTGCTTTTCTGTAAAAGTAATCTTGCTTGCAGTTCCTGCAGGTATATCAATATTATTCGGTTCATCACTGAGTTCAGAAACTACGGTAATTTCATTGTTTTCTACTTTTGCATATTCGTTCATGAAGGTGGTAACAGGAGAAGAATTGCCTTCACCATTTGCCAACTCACCATTTATGCTATTTGCAGACAATACAGTATAGCTTTCACCTGGAACCAAGCCTTGAACTTTTACTGTTGAGCCTTCAACATTGGCATCACCTTTTACAATAAACTTTGTATTGCCTTCGGCATTAACAACAGCGGTAAGCGTGCCTTTACTTTCCAAGCCATCCATAGTAAGATTGCCTTCGCCATTATCGCCTGCAATAGCAGCATTGTTGTTATACAAAATTCCTTTTATCGTTCCCTTACCAGATATAATACCGCTATCATCACTATAGGCATCGCCATTTACAGAACCGTTAATAGCGATTGTTCCCTCAGTAACAACAGTTGCACCTTCATAAGTATTGTTTCCGTTAAGTTTTAATGTGCCACCGCCAGATTTGATTAGGCCAACATGAAGTCCTTCGAGACCGCTTTCATCAACTGATTGATTATATTTTTCAACATAAGCTTTAGTCACTGCTTTTGCCCAAGGCTCTGCTTCATCATTAGAAAGCCAGTTTACATCATAGTATTCGTAGCGTTCCTTTAAATCTTCTTCGATACTGTCATTGGCAAGCTTTCCAACTCTAATTTCTTTTATATCGTTGTTCCAGACAGAATCATAGCCATTAGTATCTATGCTGTACATTATGGTTGATCTTTTGTCTGTTTGATATTTGTCAGAAAGATTTTCAACGCCTAATCTTCTAGCATTCAGTGCGCCTGGGCCGTCAACAGCCTTACCGACATCAAGAATTCCCTGACCTATAAATTCCTGTATAGGAACCTTGTAAAAAACACTTACTTTACCTTGATCTGACAAAGAATCAAATAATACAGCATAGCTTAGAGACTCTTCATCCCCATCATTAGCAATATTTGAACCATAAGCTTTTATATCGTCTATTATTTCATCTTCACTTCTAATTCTATCATCAAAATAGAATACATTTACCGAAAATGTGTTTTCGTCATCATCTTCCCCGGAATCATCTTTTAAAGTAACAGCATATTGATGTTCAAGATTAATTTTGTTATTCGCAGTAGAAAGCAGAACATCTGCAATATGTTTAGAATTCATATATGGAAAAGCTTGTTGAACAAGTATGGCACCACCAGAAACAAATGGAGTAGACATAGAAGTACCGTTCATTTCAATGTAACTACTATTATCAGTAGCATCAGAAGATACAATTCTCCAGCCTGGTGCAGCAATGGTATAGTCTTCACAATACTTCGCCAAGTTAGTAAATGGTGCGTCAATATAATCACCGCTGATACTTCCATCAGAATTCCTTTTGAGATGAGTGTTATCATTTGTCGAATTTAAAATCGCTGTAACATTTAATTGATTTTTGGCTGTTTCACCTTTAAATAATAATGGCATATATAAGTTAAGAGAAGAGAGTATTTGTCCATCATTCGCAGCTCCAAATACTAAAAGTTTATCATTTGAGAAAGCTTCTTTCATTCCATCATACATTGATTCAATTTGAGGATAATCATTGCATAAATCTGATTTAATTAATTCAAATATTTCATCAGCCGAAGATTCTTCTCCGTCATCATCTTCATCTTTTTCATATATATTATCTAGGTAAATAAAGGTAGCCCAAGAATTGTTGATAGTTTTAATATCTGAATATTGAGAATATTTATAGAATTCTGCAGTATCAGAATGCTCATAAGAAGTACTTATGAGATTTGCATCAAAAGCAACCCCATGCATTATATAATTGTTTTTTGAACCAACAGCTATGCCGCTAACATGTGTGCCATGGTTAGAATTTTTCCAATCTATTCCATTTAATGATAACGAACCAATGTATTTTGAACTAGTTTTATCAGAAAAAGACAAATGTTCAAGATTTACTGGTTCATCGTTAATTCCGATAGTTAATCCTTCACCTGTATAACCTTGTGAATAAGATTTCGCAGCATTAATAATGTCTAAGCCGTTGCTGCCATAATATTCTTTAGTCTGAAATTCTTCTATATCAGCAGAATATGTTGGAAAAGAAGCCAACAACGATACTGCTGCTGCGATGATTATAGCTTTTGTTGATTTGGTCATGGATTACCTCGGTGATTATATTTATATGTATTGTAACATAATTTGGGTTATGATTGTTGTTTGTAGTTTGTAGTTTGTAGTTTGTTGTTTGTGGCATTTCCTTGATAAGAGGAATTACATCCTACAGCAACCATAATCTAAATCTAGATGGCCACGCATCGATTGTATTAGTCATCGGTCAGAATTTTCGCCAGAAAGAGAGAGAGGCCTTCATGTCGCGGTCGTGGGAGCCGCGTTGCATAGAGAAGTCGGCAGAAAGTAGGGTGTTAGTAGAGATTTTTCTTTCACCTTTGAATGAAACTAATAAATGGTTTTTGTCTTGGTCATTGTCAAGTTCGTATTTATTAGCCATATCGCCAGCAAAGCTGAAAGTAACCTTGGGATCAGCGCCAGAAAAAGCACGTTTACCAGCTAGTCTTAGAACATAGTTTTCTTTTTCGTTGGTGAAATTAAATTCAAGACCGAGCTGACCTGCAGCGTAGTTGTTGGTTTTACTTTCAACTACGTGATTATAAATACCTCCGTCTTTTTCAGTGTAGCCATCTTGTTTATATTTAGAGAACATCATATTGACGTAAGGGTATACTTTCCAAGTCTTGTTTCTCTGATTCTTCGGAGTAAGCTTGTATTCTCCGCCAATTTCATATAAATCGCCTTTGTATTTAACATTTGTAGATAAGCCTAAATTAGTTAAATTGCGGTTAAGCTCGTTATCTACTTTGCCGTAATCTAAGAATAGATAGCCTGAGTATTTGTCATTCTTCTTAGAAGAATAAATACCGAATCTGTTTTCTTCGATTTTGTTTTTAGCCCATGAATCTTCGAAACCGTCTAAAGTATTGTTGGCTTGGCCGAAGAACAAACCGAATGACTTGGTGTCAGTAAGTTTTAAATCGTAGCCGATTATTCCGCTTCTACCACGGTATCTGGCACCGTCGCGCATTTCGCCTTTGTTGTATGTGAATTTGAACCAGGCACCATTATCGTCATTGCGAGGAGCGCAGCGACGTGGCAATCCAGTAAGACCCCTTTTGTCAGCTAAAGCTGACACTTCCCCTGCCACTTGCGGGGGCAGATCTTTTTGAAACCTATCCGCGAAGTGAGACGAAAGAATATCACCAACAAATGAATTACGCTGAACAAGGGTCATGCTCTGAGCAGCAGCATTATTAACTACAGCATTAAGTGCAGGGCCTGCCTGTTGAGCTGGCAAATTAATAAAAGTCAGAATCTGTGCCATCTGCTGAGGTGATGTAACTGCTCTTGCTGAAGGTCTAATAGAGGCATTTCCTTCATGATAATCTGACATCAGACTGAAATACATATTTTTTATCATGTCGAATGCTTTTGCCTGTTTAGGGCTTACACACTCAAAATTGGGGCTGAAATCATAGACATATTTTACTTCGTTGTTTTCTATCTTAGCATATTCCTTGAGAAAGCCTGATGTGCCTTCGGTGTTTTCTTTGCTGTTGGCAAGTTCACCAGAAATTGAACCTGCTGTAAGAATTGTACAACTTTCGCCTGGCGTCAGACCTTCAACAACGACTGTAGAACCATCAACATCTGCATTCCCTTCAACAATAAACTTTGAATTTTCGCCGTTATTAACAGTTGAAGCAAGCAAACCTTTGCTTTCTAGAGCGCCCATACTAAGATTGCCCTCACCGCCATCACCAGCAATAGCAATATTGTTGTTGTACAAAGTCCCGTTTATTTTTCCCTTACCAGTAATAATGCCTTCATTTTCGCTGTAGGCATCGCCAGCTACAGAGCCATTGACAGCAATAGCACCATCAGTGACAACAGTAGCACCTTTGTAGGTATTATTGCCCTCAAGTTTTAAAATTCCTTTTCCTGACTTCAATAAACCGACATGAAGGCCCTCAAGACCATTCTCATCAACGTCTTTATTATATTGTTCCACATAAGCTTCTGTAAATAATTTTTCCCATCTGTCAGCATTATTATTAGAAATCCAATTTATGTTATAGTAATTGTAGCGTTGTCGTAAATCTTCTTCTATACTGTCATTAGATAGTTTTCCGACTAATATTTCTTTTATGTCGTTGCTCCAGACAGAATCATACCCTTTTGTGTCTATTTCATACATTAGAGTTTTCTGACCATCTGTCAGATATTTTTCGGAAATATTTTCTTTTTCCAATCTTCTCGCATTTAAAGCACCAGGACCACTTACAGCTTTACCTACATCTAATATTCCCTGACCGACAAATTCCTGTATCGGAGTCTGGTAATAAACCCTAATATTGCCCAGAGATATTGCTCTCGAAATAACTTTTACCGCATAATTTCCATAAAAATCATCATTTATAATAATTTTTGCAAAAGTATTTAAATCATCTAATATCTGTTCTTCACTGCTTTCGCTTCTTCCATCAGTATAAAAGAGTCTTACACAAAAGTTATAAACAGGATTTCCATCGTCATCATTTCCTTTTATAGATAATGTATTTGTCACAGAGAAAGGATACTCTGTCTTGATATTAGAGTTTGCAGTAGAAAGAAGAACATCACCTATCTGTTTTGAGTTTAAATAGGGGAAAGCCTGTTCAACCAAGGCAGCTCCGCCAGTTACAAAAGGAGCTGCCATAGAACTTCCACTAACTGTAATATATACATCTTTGTCTGCTGCGTTTGCAGACATTATATTCCAGCCAGGAGCTGAAATAATAGAGTCTTCACCGTATTTAGCAAGATTTGGGAATGAAGAAATAACAAAATCCCCGGTGATACTTCCGTCAGGATTTCTTATAAGATGTTTATTTTCTCCATAAGAATTTAAAGCCGAAGTAACAGTTATTATATTATTATTACAATCGTCATATTTAAATATTAAGGGCCAATGAAACATTAAGTCTTTATCTTGGTAACCAAAGTTCCCGCTAGAAAAAATCAATAATTTATCCTTAGAAGCGGTATCAAAAACAGATTTATTCATTGGTTCAAAATTATAATTATTAAAATCTGTTACTAGTTGTTTGAAAACTTTATCTGCTGTTGAATCTTCATCAAGTTCATCTGAATTAATTAATCCATCAATATCAGAATCAGAATTCCAAGAATTATTTATACTTTTAATCTGTGAACTTGAATCATATTTTGAAAAATCATGATCATCATCCCACAAGTAATAAGTACTTACTATTTCGGCATCAAAAGCTACTCCATGCATTCCTTTGCCATTTTTTGAACCAGCAGCAATACCGCCAACGTGACTTCCATGATTATATTCATTCCAATTTATTCCCTCAAGGTTCATTGAACCGATATACTTTGAACCTGTTTTATCAGCAAAGGATTCATGTTCTAAATTAACAGGATGGTCGTTTATGCCTATTGTTACACCTTTTCCGGTATAACCTTTGGAATATGCCTCCGCTGCATTGATTAAATCTAATCCGCCGCTACCGTAGTATTCTTCAGTCTGAAATTCTTCTATGCTGGCAGAATATAAGGGGGAAGATGCCAGCAATGATACTGCTGCTGCGATAAGTATTGCTCTAGTTGATTTGGTCATGGAATTCCTCTCTGGTAATTGCTACAAAGAATTTATGCTAATATATTATATACTAGACTAAATTATTTTTAAAATATTACAGACAAAATTATAGTAAAATTAGATAATTCGTAGAATGTAAAATTTCGGAGTTGATATATGCTTAAGAACCAATACAGTTCTGCTGGGAAGTTAAATACTAGAATTTCAATTCATGAAAAGTATTCTACCAATAAACAGGGCTTGGAAAATTAGATTTTTAGCCATTATCAAATAGATAAGGGTATGTAAGTATTAGAACTTGGTTGCGGCACAGGCAATATGTGGTTAGGGAAGAATGATCTGATTTCCAAATGCTCAAAGCTGGTCCTTTCCGATTTTTCAGAAGGAATGCTTAAGCAGACGCAAGAAACTTTGCAAAATCAAAAAGGTATAGAATATAGAAAAATAGATATTCAAAGTATTCCTTATGAAGAAAACTCATTTGATGTTGTTATTGCCAATATGATGCTTTATCATGTTCCGGATATTCAAAAAGGTCTTTCTGAAGTCAGACGCGTATTAAAAAAAATGGCACCTTTTACTGTGCTACTTATGGCGAGAATGGAATGATGGAATATATCGTAAGCCTTTTTAAAGATTACGGAGTAGAAGACCACCCCAATCATTCATTTACGCTACAGAACGGGGAAAAACAGCTTTCTAACTTCTTTTCTGAAATACAGCTTTTTAATTATGAAGACTCTCTTGAAGTTAATAATCTAGATGATATAGCAGATTATATTTATTCTTTGACAGGAATGGCAGAATTGCGAAAACAGCCTCGTGAGATTATGCTTTCGGTTCTAAAAGAAAATGTATCAAATGGCATACTTCGCATTCCAAAAGAATATGGTATATTTGTGGCTAGATGATTTGCGCCTTTCGAGTTTGTCTAAAAGCACGAATTTTATAAAAATATTAGTGTGTAGATAAGTGTCATTACCCCCTTTCTTAAAGGGAGATTAAGGGGGATTTTCGAGAAGTTTGCTAAGCAGTAGAAAGCTGAGTCCGAAGACTAAATTAGTTTTTTATTAATGGGCAGCTAATGGTCAGAAAATTAAACTATATATACATGCAATAATAAATGAATTGCCTTTCAGAAATTAAGTTTATTATTTTGTTTGATTTTTGGATAGTATAAACGCCAAAATTAAATTCTTATAATATTTGGCTTTTATAAACGCCAAATTTTGATTTTTTATCTTGTTTGGCTTTTATAAATGTATTATAATTAAAATATGGAAAACAAATCAAACATAATAAATATAATACCTAGAGAATGTTTCATGAAGAAGGTTCGCCCATTTATTGGCAGCGAATTAATCAAGGTTTTTACTGGCATAAGACGTTCTGGAAAATCAGTAATGCTGGAATTAATACAAAAAGAATTAGTAAAATCTGGCATTAACTCTAAAAATATAATAAGTTTTAATTTTGAAAAAATAGCTAATTCCAAACTATGTAATTCAGAAGCTTTATATAAAGAATTGTCTAAAATTATAAAGAAAAAGAAAGATAAGGTTTATCTTTTTTTCGACGAAATTCAAGAAGTAGATAATTGGGAAAAATGCATCAATTCTTGTAGGATTGATTTCGATTGTGACATCTATATAACAGGTTCAAACGCAAAATTGCTTTCAGGTGAACTGGCGACTTATCTTGCTGGTCGTTACGTAGAATTTATTATTTATCCTTTTTCTTTTCAAGAGTACTTAGAAAGTAAAAAAGAATCAAAAATAACTATAGATATTTCTAAGGAATTTCAGAACTATATTGAATTCGGCGGAATGCCTTTTTTAACCAATTTAAAAGAAAGCAAAGAGGCTTCTTTCCAGTATTTAAAAGATGTGTATAATTCGGTTATTCTTAAAGATGTTGTGAAAAGGAACAACATTCGAGATATAGATTTAATGGAACGTATCATAAATTACGTCATTGCAAATATAGGTCAGACTTTTAGCTCGACAAGTTTAGTAAAATATTTCAAGAGCGAGAACAGAAAAGTATCACATGATACAATACTCAATTATATCAAAGCTTGTTCTGATGCTTTTTTGCTTTACAAAATTAATCGAGAAGAAGTTTCAACCAAAAAGATTCTTTCCATTAATGAAAAATACTACATTGCAGACCACGCTTTACGAGAAGCTATATACGGGCAAAAACACAACGATATAGCTCAGATTTTGGAAAATATAATATGTTTAGAGCTTTTGCGACGTTCTTTCAAAATTAGAGTAGGTAAAGTGGGAACAAAAGAAATCGACTTTGTTGCCGAAAAAAACGGCGAGTTGATTTATATTCAGGTTGCTTATTTACTTGCTTCCAAAGAAATAATAGATAGAGAATTTGGAGTATATAAAAATATTAAAGATAATTACACCAAATATGTTCTTTCTCTAGATGAATTTGATATGAGTATGAACGGTATTAAACATAAGAATATAAGAGATTTTCTGTTAGATGACACCTGGGGTTAAGGGAAATAAAGAATGAAAAACTATCATTACGAAACCAAACAGCTTATTCTTCGAACTGTAACTGACAAAGAGTTAGATGAAGTTGCACGAACATGGCCTTCTGACCATCGCCCAGTCTCTGAAACTGAAGCACAGTCTGCAATTTCAAGAATCTGTCAGAATTATGAAAAGAACATATTAGGCTGCATATATCATCTTTGTCTTGCTGTTTGTGGAAAAGATAACCCTATGACTATTATGGGATGGTGTGGTTTAGATGGCAGAAGAAGCCATACTGAGCCAGAGATATTCATATTGCTTGACGAAGAATATAGAAATAAGGGTTACGGGACAGAATGTGTTAAGGAACTGCTTAGAATAGCAGTTGAAGAATTTTCTCTTAAAAGTGTTCATGGCGGTTGTGCAAAAGATAACTACGCTTCCCAGCGTGCAATGGAAAAAGGCGGAATGATTCACTATAGTAACGAGGATAACGGCGACCCCTTATACAGGTTTCACATATAATAATGAATTGCGCCTGTCGGCACGTGAGATGAAACATTGCATCATGAATTGCCTATCGGCGTGAATACACTAAGGTGAATTGAATAAATACTTATGATTGATATAACAAAACTAAGCAGTGATTATGATATTCGCAAAATGGACGATTCTGTTTCAGACAGTATTGTTGAACTCTGCAAAGGTAATATGCAGTTTTACAAATATTGCGAATTAAAGCCGACTAAGGAACAGATCCTTCATGATTTGCATATTACGCCTCTAGGAATTGATATATCTGCCAAATATTATATTGGTTTTTATCAAAAAGATGTTTTGGTTGCTGTTATGGACTTGATTGACGGCTACCCAAAGCCTGACTTTGCTTTTATTGGTTTCTTTATGATGAATAAAGATTTTCAGAGTAAGCAAATCGGAACCTCAATCATTAGTGAAACACTTTCTTATTTGAAAAAAATAGGGAAAACAGCTATAAGATTAGCAATCAGTAAGGATAACCCACAATCGAACCATTTTTGGAAGAAGAACGGCTTTAACGTAATTAAAGAAGTTAATCGAAACGGCAATTTTATTCTTGTTGCAGAAAAGAAGCTTTGAATTTTTTAATTGCTCAATTGCAAAACTAATTGTTTTTATTGTTTTTGGTAATTGTTGTAGCTATTGTTTAGAAGTGGCTTTGTAATGTATTGAATATTTGAAATATTATTTGTTTTTAAACTAACGAGTGTACAATAAAAACAACAATAATTACGAAATATGCCGATAGAGATATGAAACTTATCTTAAAGGAAAAACAAAATGAAAAAGAATAATTTTAAAATATTTTTACCATTGTCAGCTTTTTTATTGTTGAGTTCGCAGCAAGCATTCTGTGCTTGGGGCGTGCCACCTGCCAGCAAGCCTGTATGTGCTGAATGTAGGGGTGAAGATGGACATCATAAGGAAAACTGTCCATATTATGTAGAACATTCTACCAAATTAAAAGACTACACTCCTTTGCCAGAAATTCCTCATATTCCATCGCCCTGCCCATTTTGTAATGGTCGCAATGGTAGTCACAATTCAGATTGCAGTATTGGTTATGGTTTGAAACGCATTCAACATTACAGAGAACAATACGATGAGGCTAGGACAAAAAAAGATAGAGATTATGCTGTTTTCAATCTAAAAAGATGGAAAGAAAACATCGAAAATATGATAAAAAGATCTGAAGAGGAAGAAGAAGCAAGAGAAGAAGAGGAATGGAAGAAAAAGGCTGAAGAAAAATGGCAGAAAAGGGATAATGAAGCCACAAATAAACCGCCTTTACATAAACCGACAATTCAAAACAATCCACCAATAAATATTCCACAAACTCAACATTCAGTAAGTGGCACAATACCTAACGATTACGACAAAAAAATAACATTTAACAATGTTCCAGGTGCTCTTACTGCTTATGGAAAGCTTATCCAGAATGGTAAAGAAGAATGGCATTTCTATGACAAAAATGGCAGAGATAAGTTTGGCTATGATTTTGCGGGTATAGATACAGTAGAATATGGTAATCAGCATTATTTTATCGCTAAGAACTCATATATGGAAGGTTATACTCTGTTAGACTCAAATGGGTTTGGATTAGGCAATTATTCAAACTTAAAGCCTATTAGAAAAGCCGTTTCTCTTAAAGATAAGGACTTAACTGGAGCAAAGGGCACTGAAACTAGATTAATGTTTATTTGCTTAGATAGGTCAGGCTATAAACTTTTTGACCCAGTTAGGAAAACAGCTAGTAATGTATATGACTCTATAGATACTTCAAACATCAATCCTAATTATCCGATGATTAAGGTTATGAATAAAGGTTATTATGGAATTGTTACGCCTATGATAAAAGACTTTGTAGCAAAAGATGGAAGAATATTTACAAAAGATACGGTAATTGTTCCTCTTGAATATACTTATGTAAAGGAAAGATACACACAGAAAGAAAAGCTTCCATATTATATTGTAAGTAAAGACAGCCAACATTTTGGTGCATACAATTCTAATGGTAAGATGGTGCTGCCGTTGAAATATACATTTGCACAGGTTGAAGAAAGAATAGATAAAAGGAATTTCAGAAATAGGTGAGAGCGTTACTAAAGTTAAATGTCTCCTAAAGCCCCTCCTTGAGGAGGCTGTCTAAAAACTAAGAATTTGCATTAAATTTTTACTGGATCGCCACGGTTTGCCACGCAGTCTATCGACTGCTCGTAATGACGTATAGCTTGCGGTTTGCGATGACGTTTATATACTTTGAACAGGGTCATAATCGTCATTGCGAGCGATGCGTGGCAATCCAGAGACAGTCGTAATAATTTCAGTAGTTATTGTATTTGGTTTTTGTTGTTTTTATTGTTTAATCGTAAGTTGCTAAGATATCGAATATTATTAATTTTATGGCTTATCAAAGCTTTTTCTAAGCAATAACCACAACAACTTTAGATAAAAAAAAAAGAGGCTTTCGCCTCTTTTTTTAGATTTTCACATAGCCAAAAATTTTGGCACCTACATTGTTAAGAATGCGTTTAGATTCTTTTAAACTATCTTCAGATTCACCTTCTCTGTGTAGAAAAACTACTGCTCCAGAATGACCACCTAATATTGCCGTTTCTGGATATTCCAATAAAGCAGGAGTGTCTATTAAGATTATTTCCATACGACGTTTGAGATTTCCAAGAAGTTTTATCATATCAGGTGAACCCAAAGCTTTTTCTGGTGAATCAGGCATAATACCTGAACTGATAATGCTTAAGTTTTCCACAGGAGACTTTTGAATTATATCGTATGGTTTTTCGCCATTAAGTAAATTAGAAAGACCTTTAACATTATCTAATCCAAACATTCTATGAATAGAAGGAGATCTGAAATTGGCATCTATTAGTAAAACTGAATAACCAGCTTGGGCCAATAGAACACCTACATTAGCTATCATTGTAGTATTTCCAGTTCCAGATTTACTAGAACAAGCCATAACTATTCTTGTTTGCGATTCAGACATGCTTATCTGTAAATTAGAAACAAGGTTTTTATAGGGTTTCAATATTTCTGAATTTGGTTCATTTAAAGAAACTAGGCGTTCATCGTATTTTAAAGAAAGAACTTCTTCTTCTGTAACAAGACAAGGCAAGCTAAGAGGTTCAGAAGCCAAAGCAGGAACTTCCAAAATCACTTCAGCAGGTTCTGCAATAATTGGAGTTGGTTGTTTTGGTTCATTATTCATAGACGCATTCATTCCTAATTCAAGTTGAGGACCCAATGAGGAAACTAAAGCTTCTGTAGAAATACCAACTAATTCTGTTTTCATAGGTGCTGGAGTATATAATAGGAAAACAGCTACAAGAACACCAGAAAATAGAGCAAGACAATCTCGCTGAATTGGTGTAAAACCAACTGGTTGAGGAGGAAGGAGATCTTTCTTCAATACATTAATTCTACCAGTATTTGTATTTTTTGATATTTTAGATTCTTCTAATTCTATAATAGTTTTTTTGTGAAGTTCTTCTAATGCTGCAATGCGCAAGTTCAAACCTTCAGAATTTGTAGAATTGCAATTAGCTGCATAGAGCTTTTTTCTTGTAAGAAGTTCATCTTTCAAAAGGTCTAAACTTTGCTTATCATTTTGAATATCTGATTTTATTGTCAGATAATCCGGATTACTTTTTTGTTTTTGAACTTTTGTTCTTGCTTTACTAAGTCTGAATTCCAAGTCTTTAATATTATTCTGGCAAGCTATAACTTTTGGATGCTTTTCTTTATAGGTTTTATATAGCTCAGCTAATTCGTTTCTAGCAACATTGAGTTGTTGTTTAACAGACTTGTATTGAGGCGAATCTTCTTCAACATAATAGAATATTTTTTGAGGTGTTGTTTGAAGAAGCTTAGATGACATTTCTATCTTTTCTTCAAGCATCTGTATTTTGTTTTCTAAATCAACTATTTCACTATTTGCTTGGGAATCATCTTGTATGGCAGATGTTATTTTTAATTGTCTTAATTTGGTAATAGATTTTTCAAGTTGTTCTAATTTATTTTGTAGAATCTTTGCTGAAAATTCTTGAGCTTCTGCACTATAATCTAAAAATCTATTAGAAAGAACCTGAATAACAGTGGTTCCTATTTCGTTTAATAAACTAGGATCTTCATATTTAACTGTTAAAGTTAAAATGCCTGGACCAGAAGAAGTAAGTTTTGCCAATTCATTTGGTTTTATGTTTTTTCTATTTAAGTTACATTTTTTTATAATTTCGTCTTGAACTTCTTTTTGAGCAAGTACACCATTCATTTCTGAGGCAATGTCATTTTCAGAAAGCTCTGCTGGAGTCATTATTCTAAGAAGGGTACTGCTTTTGTATATAGATGGAGAAAAACGGTTTATGAAAAATGAAGCTAAAACAGATAAGGCAATAATAAAAATAGCCCAGCCAGCGTTTTTCTTTAAACTTCTGACTATTCCATCAAATAAACTTTCCTGACCCATTTATTTCTTGCCTCCTGAGATATTGCTCCATTATTTATACTTTTGATTCTCAAGATATATCGGCAAGTGGCAATAATTACATTAGTAGTTATTCTCTTTAGTAAGGGAAAAAAGGTGTAGAGCGTAGGGTGAAGGGGAAAGTAGTAAGTGGTGGGTCGCACTTCGTGCGAAGACCCCTATCGTCAGCTAAAGCTGACACTTCCCCCAGCAGCAAAGCTCTGGGGGAAGTTCTTTTAGAATAGCCACGTTCGTCGGTATATCTTAAGATCTGCCCCCACGAAGGTGGGGGAAGTGGCGCTTAAAGCGACGAAAAGGGGTCTTCACACGAAGTGCGACACTCTTAAACTTTCAGTTTTCACCTTTCAGTTCTTCCTGGGGTTATCGTTTAAATCGAGTGGCCAAGGTTTATCTGCACCAACCTTAAAGTCAATCCAGGCACCGTCAGACCAGGTTCTTGGGCTACTATTATATGTTGTGAATTCATCGTAAGAGCTGATTCCTTTGTAATTATTTTCAGAGATAGTATTTCCATTATCTCCAAAAAATGGGTCTTCAGATTGTCTATAGAAACAGTTTTTAACTGTGCTACTGTTAAAAACATAACCGCCAATGTACCCAAAATTGCAGCTATCGCCCTTTGTTATGTTATGATTAGCATCGTTACTAAAATAACTAGATTTTATTGAGGCACTCTCACTTTTACCAACTAAACCACCAATTTTACTTTGGTTACCAGTGTTAAAATTTGAATTTAAGACATAACATGAGCCAATATATCCACCGCCATCGTTAACACCAGTAATACCACCCATAAAACATTCTGAACCAGACTTAAGGTCATTGTTCATAACATAGCAGTAATCAATAGTTCCATTACTCCAGCCGCTAATACCTCCGACTCGGCTCGAATTATTCACAATAACGGAAGAGTTTAAAGCATAACTTTTAGAAATGGGACATTCGCAATTTTCACCAACAATACCGCCGACGTTACAAGTGTTGCAAGAGCTTTCATTAGAAACCTTAACAGTAGCAGTAGCCAGTTGTGTATAGCAGGAAATCACTTCTCCATAGTTGCTGCCACCTATTCCACCAATGCTATTATAATCGCCTGTTCCTTCGACTAAAGAATTATAAATATGGCAGAAAATTACTCTAGTAAAATTTTTACTACTCACGTTACCACTCATGCCAAATATACCGCCGATTCTGCAATTTTCTCCAATTCCGCTAACTATAACATTGTCAATATAGCATTGATATAGGTGGTATGAATCAGCTTTGCTTGCCATTTGATAACCACATATACCACCGATATAAAAGCCATTAGAATTACCATTGGCATCACCTATTAAAGAGGATTCATTATCGACCTGGCATATCAATATATTTCCACTGTTATATCCACAAATACCACCAAAAGAGTTACCAAAATCAGTTCCTAAAAAAACTTCAAAATTTGACTTTTCAAAAGAACAGCTATTGATAGAGCCAAAATAATTAGCTCCGCAAATACCTCCAGCATATCTAGCATTTGTGTTTTTTATATTGATATTATTAACAGAACAATAAGAAATATTACCTTCATTTTCTCCACATATTCCACCGATTACATAATATGCTGAAGTAAATACTACAGATTTACTGGTGGAACTGTTTATAACTTTACATAATTCAATAGAGCATTGTTTTCCAACAGAAGCAGCAATGACTCCAACACTTGAAGAATTCAAAGGAACAGATGTATCAGTTCCATATACAGATACTCCATCTATGGTCAGACTTGCAATTTTTGCTCCATCACTGAGATAACCAAACAAACCAACAGTATCAATGTTTTCTGAAGAATGAACAGTAAAATTCTTTATTTTTTTGTCGTTGCCATAATAACAACCTTTAAATTTATTCCTATAATCGGCACCTATAGCCAACCAGTTATATGTAGCAATATCAATGTCGGCAGTCTGAACGTAGTGCTTGTCAAGGTAATTTCTTATACAATCAAGCTGTTCGGCATTTTCAACAAGACAAGGGTTAGCCGCAACACCTTTTCCCTTAAAATAGAAGGTCTTGAAAGTTTTAGGCTCGCAAGTAAGGTTCACACCGTCAATTTCGCCAAAGGAAATAGTGAAAGTAGTGCTGGCTGTCAAATCTTTGCTGAAAGAAAGAGCAATATTACCGTCATTGTTCCAACTTGCTGAAATATCGCTGATACTGTTGTTTTCTGAATCTTTAACGGAAAGAGCCGAGAGAATGTTAGCTTTTTCCGTGTCGGTCATCTGAGCACCAGCATCAATAGTAGGCGTTATAGTGAAAGTCGCCTTGGTGTAGTAAAGAGGGGGATCGTTGATCTCGTCTATGATTACGCCGTCGTCTTGGGCGATTGTAAGAGTAAGGTTGAGCTTCCAGTTGGCTGTGTAGGTTTTTGCACCAGTGGAGCCATTGGCGATTATAACAGTCTCTACAGGAGTTGTTTCACCTTCCAGAATCCAACCGAGGAATTTGTAGCCTGTTCTTGTCGGCGTTGGAAGAGTGAACTCTGCTGTTTCCACATTATATTCTTTAGAAGTATATTCAACAGTTCCGCCGTTGGGGTCGAGGGTTATTGTGTAAGTTGCAGGTGTGAACTTAGCTTTATAGGTTCTGTTTTCGTGAGTGCCTTTGGTAATGGTCACTGTTTCAACAGGGTCACCACCGTTGAGAACCCAGCCATCGAAGGTGTAGTAGTCTTTTGTTGCCTTTGGAAGAATGAACTCTGCTGTTTCCACATTATATTCTTTAGAAGTATATTCAACAGTTCCGCCGTTGGGGTCTAAAGTGATTGTGTAAGTAATAGATTTTGCGTTGGCAGTCATTGTTGCATTATTGGCTGGCATATTGAATGTTTCTGTTGTGAAGTCGCCAGTCCAGGAGTCAAATTCGTAACCTGCGAGCATAGTACAGCTTGCGGTAACGCTAGAATTATATTCATGACTTCCTGCTCCAGTTACAGTATTAATACCTGTGCCTTTGTTAATAGTCAGATTATAGGAATTTATAGACCAGTGGGCAGTGTATTCCTTGTTTCCTGTCGTGCCTTTAGTTATTGTCACTTGTTTATTTGCCTCACCTGTCAAATCTGTTCCGCTCCAACCTGTGAAGGTATAACCAGTTCTTTCGGGTTCTTTAAGAGTGAATGTTTCTGAATCAGGGTTGAAACCAGATGGGTTGTCGTTTGTAACGTCATCTGCTCCTAGAGTGTAAGTGATTGTGTAAGCTATAGCAGAATAGTTAGCTGTATAAGACTTGTCGCCTGTTGATCCCTTTTCAATCTTAACAACTATCTCAGGTGTATCACCGTTTG
The DNA here is from genome assembly GCA_946407375.1 of uncultured bacterium. GTDB lineage: Bacteria > Muiribacteriota > Ozemobacteria > Ozemobacterales > Ozemobacteraceae > RUG334. The sequence goes on along the minus strand of CAMJNS010000016.1, from coordinate 18,243 downwards.
AACCTGTCCAGCCTGTGAATGTGTAGCCGTCTTTTGTAGGGTTAGAAAGAGTTATATCATCAGTATTCTTGTCATAACTAGTCGGGTTATTGCCTGTGGGTTCTCCGCCATCTAAATCATAAGTGATTGTATAAGTTGTAACAGGCTCTGGCTGATTTTCCTTGGTTTCAAAACTCAAAACCCGAGTATAAATAAAGGGAAGAGCCTTTTCATCTTTCGTATCAGAATAGAATTCAACTAAGAAATTAGTCGGAAAGTCTTCTATGCTTATTCCGTTAAGATTGAGAACGAAACTAAGAACAGTTTCACCGCTCATAGATGAATCTATCTTTATGTTGTTAATTTCAAAAGAATGTTCGTAACCGCCTGTTACGGCTTTATCGTCATAATCATTCTGTTTGACTATACTGCCGTTGGCTTTTAACTGAACTGGGTTCAGGTTTTGGCTTCTGTATATGATTCTAGCAATCAGATTGTCTGCATCTATAGAATCAAGTTTTTCGCCGTATAAAGTAATTTTAACTTCTAAGTCTTCGGCGTATTTGCCGTTTTCTATAGAAATCTTATTCTCTTTTGAACCTGTTGAAACTTCGACGAAATCAACTTTGGCTTTATCGCTGTCTTCGTTATCGATAACGAAAAGTCTGAACTGAATATTAAATCTATAAAGGTCGAAATAGAAGGTCTTTGGAGATTTGATTGAAAGTCTTGATAATCTTGTGTTCCCCACACCGCCATCATCTGCAAGAGTATATCGCCAGGGGTCGTTTTCGCTAGCTCTTGTGCCGATGTAGCAGAAACCAGTAGTGCTATTGTTAGGGAAACTTACCTTGAGAGGTTTTTCTGTGGTGTTTACGGGAACTTCTGCTATAAGAGAGTTTTCAGAGGGTAATACCGCTGAAATTCTGTACTGATATATATAAGAGAAATTGCCACTATTATCTGTTATTAGAGGAATTCTGTCTTCGGTGGCTGTAACTTTTACGCCTTCTTTAAAAGTCTTTTCGTTAGGGCATTTGATTACCGCACCCGATGGAAAAGTAATATCAGCGAATCTGCCGTTTTCATTCACTATACGTTCCATAGAAACGATGTTAGATTCCCCTGAGACGTTAATAAATGGAGCATTACCTCCAGCATGACAACCAAGAAGGGTAGCTATTGCTGCCAAAGAAAGAACAAACAAGAATAAAAATTTATTTTTCATATATATTCCTTAATAATTTATTTCCAAATTTATGTTTCAAAGAAAGAGCTTGTTTTTCTTTGAAAGAGAAAAGAAGTTAGAGATAAGAGAAATGGGGGATGTTTTATTCTAAGTCAATACCGTCAGCGCAAGCATACAAAATATGCGCATCAATCCGGTTCTATTCTATATTTTCTTAATTAACCAACCTCAATAGAGATAAAATTTTGAATATAATATAGCACAACTTTGAATAGAGTGCATATCTTTTTTTATTATTTAGAAGAGACTAAGATGTAGCTAAATTTAAAAAAGCCTGGACTAAGCCAGGCTTTTTGAGTTTTGCAAATTTACGAAGCCCAATTACTTCAAATAATCGTTGATAGTTTCTGCAACGTATTCAATCTGTTCTTTTGTTAAATCTGGATAAATAGGCAATGCAATTGAAGTTGCAGCAGCTTTTTCAGATTCAGGGAAATCACCAGCTTTGTAGCCTAGATACTTGAAGCAGGGTTGCTGATGGAGTGAAAGTGGATAATAAACAGAACAACCTATTTCTTTTTCAGCCAAATGAGCTTTAAGAGCATCACGATTGCCTTCAACTCTGATTACATATTGATTGTAAATATGATAGCAGTTGTCTTTTGCTTTTGGAGTTATAACCTTCTTATTATCTTTGAAAAGTTCATTATAAATAGAAGCGTTTCTGCGTCTTCCTTCAGTCCAACTCTTCAAGAAAGGAAGTTTAATAGAAACAACGGCAGCCTGAATTGCATCAAGACGCGCATTCATACCAACTTCCTGATGCTGATACTGAACCTGACCGCCGTGAACTCTAAGACCTTTCATGCGTTCATAAGTCTTATCACAGTTAGTAGAAACAAGACCGCCATCGCCAAAACAACCAAGATTTTTGCTCGGGAAGAAGCTGAAGCAACCAACGTTACCGAATGTACCAGCCTGTTTGCCTTTATACTCAGCTCCTATAGCCTGTGCAGCATCTTCAACGACAGCAAGATTATGCTTTTTGGCAATAGCCATTAATGGTTCCATATCAACACACTGCCCAAAAAGGTGAACAGGAATAATAGCCTTGGTTTTGGGAGTAATCTTTTCTTCTATTTGATTAACATTCATTAAGAATGTTGCTGGATCTATATCAACAAAAACGGCTCTAGCACCAGTTCTAGCTATAGAACCAGCGGTAGCAAAGAATGTATAAGGAGTAGTGATTACTTCATCGCCATCTTTTATATCAAGAGCCATTAAAGCAAGCAATAAAGCGTCTGTACCAGAAGAGCAACCCAAAGTATGCTTAACTCCGATATAGTCCGCCATTTCTTTTTCTAGTTTTTCTACTTTTGGTCCGAGAATGAAACCCTGGCTTTCAAATATTGATAATAATTCGGGAACAACTTGGTCTTTTATTTGTGCATATTGAGGCTTTAAATCTAACAGAGGAACTTTCATGTTTCACTCCAAAATTACATAGGATAAAAAGTTTGTGAAAACTTTCATTTGCACATTAGATTAGCACTTGAAGCATTTTGAGTCAATACTTAATTTGTTAAGAGGATTTTTACTGAGTCTTTAGTTTTCTGCACATCAAGCTTTGATTTGAGCTTTTAATGCTTTTATTTCAGTTTTACTTGTACCTTGAAAATTTCCCCTGCGTAGAGGAATTGGTAGAAGCATAAAAGAGTAAAGCCAAGATAATCTATCTGTTCATCTGGAACTTTGCTTATACTTTCTATTTCTAATGGCTTTGGAACAATAACTATGAATGCTTGTGACAAACAGGCTGGTTGTGGAAGTGATGGAACTACAAAAGTTTTTTTGTCTTCGCCTTTTAAATGTCCATTTGTATATGTGCAATAAATATATTTGGCTGTTCTTGCTTTCCAGGGTTCTAGATGAGTAATTGTAACAACTCCGCTACCTTCTTCTGTAACTTCATGGAAAGAAGCAGTTAAAATATTGCCTTTTTCATCTATGAATGGCGACTGAGCTACTTCTGGCAACCAAAGTTGAGAAAAACGTTCGTCAATATCATAAACATTAAAATTGCTGAATATGTTGCTGTGAGTGTATTCGCCATTTTCTCCGATAACAAAGAAGGAGGTGCAGCCAAAATTACCTATGGTAAAAGATTTTGGTGCCATAGTATCTGCACAGATTCTATGAGCATAGTATCTGACAGCAGGGAACCATATTGGGTGACCAACTTCTTCATCAATGCCCTTCATCTGCTCTGATTCTATGTTTTTAACCAATTCTGCATTAGTAGGGAAATAAATGCCAGGTCTCAAAGCCTTAGCTTGGTTTAGGTATTTTTCAGGGTTTTCTTTCCCAAGCATTACTGAAAGTTTATATAAAGAGCAATAGGTAATAGCTCTAAGCATATCGTCGCCAGGCATTCCAACAACTTTTCGCATTGTATTGAAAGCACCTTTTAAATCATCGTTGAAAATCTGCGCTCTAGCGTGATTAACGTGCATTAGCATATTGTTTGGATCTTTTTTTATAATATCGCCAGTTTTTGCCAAAGCTTCTTTATAGCGACCACTTAGCATTAAAGCTTGAAATACCTTGACCTGAAGATTGTATAATCTTGGAAATTCTGCAATTCGATCTTGTAAAACCTTTATAGCGTTGTCGAAATCCATTATTGAGAAATAGCATTCGCTTTGTGCAACAGCCACAATGTTATTTTTCTTACCTAATTTTTGGATTTCGTAGGAAACAGCAATGGCTTCCTTGTAGTCACCTAGTGTTTCGTAACAGAAGAAAATCATGAAGAAAATATCGTAATCATCAGGATATATGCTGTGTAAGCGTTTTGCCTGAGAAAGCCCTTCTTCATAATCTCTGTTAATAAAAACCGTCTTGATTAGATTGAATTTGCTCAAAGCATATTCATCATTAGCATCTAATAATTTTTCTGTAGTATCAACATAATGTTTGATTTTGGAATTATCAGAAGCTGTTAAAAGTGCGAAGCAAATTAAAAACAGTGTGTCAACATTTGCTGAATCTATTTCGTAAGACTGCTTCAAATCTTCCATTGCATCAGCTATTGCAAAATTACGATATAGATTTTTTCTTGCAGATTTTAAGAAAAGCTGAGATGGAGTTAGAGGCAGAGCATCTGTCAATTCGCTTGGGTTAGTTGAAAGTCTAGGTGTTTTAACTCTAGGTCTAACTTTGGGCTTGTTAATAGAATTTGATTTAGGTTCGCTAAAGAACCAACCTTTAAGCATTTCAGTGAAACCTGCGAACCAGGACTGAGATTCCCCTTCTTGTTGTAAAGCTACAGCAAGTTCACCTGCATTTCTAAATCGTCTAGACGGTTCTTTGGCAAGGCATTTCAATATTATTTTTTCAAATTCTGTTGATATGTTGGGGTTAACAACTCTTGGACGTTTGATTTTACCTTGTGTTATGCTGGTTACTATTGCTGCTGGATCTTCTGCTTGAATAGGGTGAGAAAGAGTAGCTAATTCATACATAACAACCCCAAGGCTGTAAACGTCTGTTTCGAAGGAAACTACGCCTCTTTTTCCCATAAGCTGTTCAGGGGCAGCATATTTTAAGGTTCCCATAAACATATCTGTTTGAGTTAGGTCGTTATCTCCATCTTGTTTAACTAAACCGAAGTCAATAAGTTTTAAATGTGTGTCATCAGCAATTAGAAGATTTGATGATTTTATATCTCTGTGTATAATTCCTTGCTGGTGAGCGGCTGCTAGAGCAGAAGCCGCTGACTGCATCAATTTACGGACTTTTTTAGGATATTCTTTGTCTTTAATTGGGTCTTTAGCGTGGTCACAAAGAAAATAGGGAGTATCAGAATCGCCTTCTTTTACATAACCAGAAAGCTTTAAGTCTTCGAAACTTTCTTCTGAATTGCGAATATAAAGTGCACGAGTAACAAAATCTTTTATTGACCAACCGTCAACATATTCCATAACAAAATAGGGACGGTCTTCATACTCTCCATATGAATAAATCTTAACAATTCCAGAATGGTCAAGATTAGCAATTGCAGAGGCTTCTCTTTGAAACCTTGCAATACCAAGCTCATTGGTTTTATCGGAAGCCTGGTGCATAATCTTGATTGCTGTCATTCTTGACAGAGCTTCATCGTAAGCTCTGTAGACAGAACCCATTCCGCCCGAACCAATTTCTTCAATAATCATATTGTTATTGATTATGGTTCCTGGTGCGATTGTTAAGTTGTTTGTGGTCATATTTATTTCTTCAGAACCTTTTTGATAAGCTTTTCAAATTCCTTCAATTCACTTTCGTGACCCATAATAGATTTAACCCAGAAATCCTTGCTTTCAAGGTCAATCTTCAAAGTCTTCTTAGCTACTTTATGAGCCATTTCATCACCTGTGAATTTTAAGAATGCTTCATATTTGGGAAGGAATTTTGCTCCTTCTTCTTTGAGCATTCTCATTAAACCACAGCTTAGTAAATAGCCAAAAGTATATGGGAAGTTATAAAAAGTAACATCAGTTGCATAAAAATGCAACTTAGAAGCCCAATAATATGGGTTTTCCCCGTTCTTTTCCATCATTTCACCAAAAGTGTCTTTCATTGCCTGAGACATTAATTCTTTCAATCTTTCAACACTTACTTCACCATTCTGTCTTTCTTCGTGGAAAGCTTTTTCGAACTTAAATCGAATTGGAATATCAAGCAAATAAGATATTATATCGTTGATAGAATTTGTTAAAACGCTTAATTTAAGAACATCAGAAGCTTTCGGGTCTTTTAAAATTCCATCTGCAAGAATCTTTTCAGCGAAAGTTGAAGCTGTTTCTGCTAATGTCATTGGGTATTTCTGACTGTATGGAACCATATCTTTCATCATTTCGCTGTGGAATGCATGGCCAGTTTCGTGTGCAAGGGTTGAGATGTCGTTCAAACTTCCTGTAAAACTCATGAATACTCTAGATTCACCAATTCTAAAAGAGGTTTCGCACCAAGCACCTGGTCTTTTGCCTGCTTTTGGTTCGGAATCAACCCATTTATTCTTGAGTTCAAATCTTAAGAAATCTTGCATCTTGGGGTAAGCTATGCCGAATGCGTTGTCTAGAACCTTGACTCCTTCTTCCCAAGTGAAATTATCAGCACTTGGCAAGTCGATGGGAGCTTCCCAATCGTAAAAAGCTAATTTATTTAAACCAACGGCTTTAGCTTTTGCTTTAGCTGCTTTCAATATGAATGGTCTACATTCTTCTAAAGCTTCAAATATTGCATTTAAAGTCTTGCGAGAAATTCTCGCCTGTTCAAGAGCTACATCTAGAAAGTTTTTATAACCACGTTTATTTGCTAGAATCAGACGATTTCCAGCTAAACCATTGATACAGGCAGCACAAGAATCAGCAACGGAATCCCATGCTTTATTGCCACATTCAAAAGCGGCTTTTCTGACTTTTCTGTCGGCGTTACCCATTAATGAACGGCATTGAGCTATTGGAGTATTTACGACTTTACCATCAGGGTAATGCATATCAAAATTCAATTTCCCTGAGATTGTGTTGTAGAGTCTGCCCCAGGAATGGAAACCGTCAACGCTTAAATCAGAAGCAAGGGCTTCTAAATCGCTAGCCATAGTTCGTTTGCCTGTTTCCCTAAGTTCAGTTAAAAAGAATTTGTTAGCTTTAAGCTTTGGCCTAGAAACAAAAGCGTTGAAATCTTCAGCTTTTGCGTCTTTTAAAGCCATTTTTAAATACATTTCGTTTTTTGCAACTTCAGCTTGATATAAGTTAAGGGTGGCTTCTTCTTTAGTGTATTCGCCATATGTTGCTTCAGAAGAACAGAGGCATTCTATATAAAGTCTATAATGACTCATTCCCGCAAAAAGATTCTGGGCTTCCAAGAAAAGCTTTTCCCACTTTGCCTGATTTTTAGCATTTAAAGCTGGGGTAGTTGAAGCTTCTTTCTGAAATGAAGCAAAACCATTTTTCATATCTTTTTTAAATTTTATCATGTCGGGACCGTTAAACTTCTTGAAAACTGAAGTCAAATCCCATTTAACGCCTTTACTCATCTTCAATTTTTTCCTTTTCTATATCTATGTTTAAATTTGCAACAAGTATAAAACAACAAAGCCTTATAATCAATACTAAATCTAATTAGGGAAAGACAACTGATTGAAAAGGGTTTAGAGCAAAAATGGGAAAGGAGTAAATGTTAAGCTTCTTCTTAAACTTGGCTTAGAGAAGCAGTTAGAGAATTTTTGTTGAGAGATTATTAATTGTTATGTGAAATACAAAACCAATTCCAATCTTTTAACTCTTTCGGGAATTTGGGAAAAACTCTGTTTGTTATTATGATGATGAATTCATTAATACAGTTAAATGTTTTTTAAAGAATAAAACAATTGTTTTTAATAATCTTATTAGGGAAACTTTTAATATTTTCAGAACTAAAATAAAAGAAGAAATGTCTTTTTTGAAAAGACCTTTTTTAGAAAAAAACAACTATAATTTATTTTCAAGAGCTTAGAGGTTAAGGTAATAGGCTAAATCTGTAATTCAGCTAGTTTGGTTAGGTTTAATAGATATTATTCTAATCTATTCCATCTGAATTTCAGTCTTATTCTTTAATCTCTAGTTCTTATTAAATCTATTTTAAGCATAGGGGTTTGTTTATGAGGAACAAGATTAGATTATCCTTTAATAGTTTTTTTCTCTTAGTTGCAATTATTTCATCTCTTCTTTTAACTGCTTGTGGCGGAGGCGGTGGTGGCGGTGGAAACAGTTCTGCTCCTTCGACAGCTAATGTAAGAGTTACGATTAATAGTAATCTTTTTTCGGAATCTGTTTCAGAAGTTAGAGCAACAACAGGTTTAAAAAAATTGATTATAAAAGTCGTAGCTTATTCTGATGGTAAAGAAAAAACTGATGTTAAGATTACAGATAGAGAAGCTACTTCCAATGGAACAGAATTTGTTGCGACAGTTGATGGACTTTTAAATGTATTTGACTACAAATTTAAAGCTTATAATAATGAAACAGAAGTTTTGAGCAATCTAGTTCCCGCTTCTGAAATAGTTAATGATGCAGTTATAAAATTAGATATAGATACTAGTTTCAAAACAATAGCATATGATTCTTGGTTGAGGAAGAATCCATCAAATGCTTCTATGAATAACTTCAAGGAAAATTCAAAAACAGCAGGTTTAACTAAGGATTCAGACTATAATAAGCTAACTTTAAGTATTGGAAACAATAATTATTCTGTAGATCAATATAAGGCAAACCTTTTAAAAGTTGCAAAAGGTGAGGCCGCAACAATTCCAACAGGTTCTACTGCAAAAATCAATGTTGATAAGATTGCTACTTCAGATAAAGAAAATGCTGAAGGAAAAACAAAAATGTACACTATTTCATATAATCTAAATGATGGTGTCATTTCTAAGACTAATCCAACAAAGTATGGAGTAGCTTCTAATAGTATAACTTTGAATAATCCAACTAAAAATGGTTATAAGTTTGAAGGCTGGACAGGTAGCAATGGTAATACTCCTCAAACCAATGTTGTAATCCAAAAAGGTTCAAAAGGGGATAAGACTTTTACCGCTAATTGGTCTATAGTTAACTATAAAATTGATTATAACCTTGATGGTGGAACAGTATTATTGGATAATCCATTGAGTTACGATATTACCTCAGAAACCATAACTTTGAATAACCCGATAAAGAATGGATTTGATTTTTTAGGTTGGACTGGAAGTAATGGAAATTCACCTCAAATATTTGTTAGTATTTCAAAAGGTTCTACAGGAAATAAATCTTTTGATGCTAATTGGAAACAAAGCAGTAAATATTCTCCTCAAATATCTGATATTGCAAGTCAGATTTCAAGCGGTAATATAGCCGCTAAGAGTGCTGAACAGCAAATTGTTGTAAACACTAGAGGCACTGCTGATTATCTAAAAATAATAGCAAAAATACTTGATAAATCTGATAGTTATTCAGCAAGAATTTCCTCAATAGCAAGTTCTATATCAAGTGGTAATATTTCAGCTAAGAGTGCGCCTCAACAATCAGTCGTTAATACGAGGGGTACAGCAGAATATTTAGAAGTAATAGCAAAAATACTTGATACATCCGATAGTTATTCAGCAAGAATTTCTTCGATACGAAGTTCTATCTCAAGCGGTAATATTTCAGCTCAGAGTGCCCCTCAACAAACTGTCGTAAATACCAGAGGTTCCGCAGAATATTTAGAAGTAATAGCAAAAATACTTGATACATCAGATAAATATTCATCAAGAATTTCTTCGATACGAAGTTCTATCTCAAGTGGTAATATTTCAGCAAAGAGTGCCCCTCAACAAATAGTCGTAAATACCAGAGGTTCCGCAGAATATTTAGAAGTAATAGCAAAAATACTTGATACATCAGATAAATATTCATCAAGAATTTCTTCAATAGGAAGTTCTATCTCAAGCGGTAATATTTCAGCTCAGAGTGCCCCCCAACAAAGTGTTGTTAATACTAGAGGGTCGGCAAATTACCTAAATGTAATAGCAACAATATATGATAATTAAAACGAAATTTATGATGAATAAGAAAAAATATTACATCATTGTTCAATGAGGAATAATCCTCTTTGCTGAGTATGGCATAGAGGATTATTCTAAACAATATTATTAGTTCTAGTTATCAAAAATAGTTTGATTAACCCTTTAATACTGATATTTTGAATTTTAAAAAATAAGGAGTTTTCATGAACAACATTACAGAATTGGTTTTTATAATTGACAAAAGCGGTTCAATGGCTGGTTTAGAATCTGACACTATCGGCGGATTTAATGCCACTATAAAAAAGCACAAAAAAGATAAAGAAAATAAGGCTTATGTTACAACAATTCTTTTCAATACCAACTTTGATATGATTCATGACCGAATTGATCTTTCTGAAATTAAACAAATGAAGGAATCGGATTATGAAGTTGGCGGTTCTACAGCACTTTTAGATGCTGTTGGTGAAACAATCGAGCATATAAAAAACATTCATAAATATGCAAGACAAGAAGATGTTCCTAGTAAAACTTTATTTGTGATTATTACCGATGGTATGGAAAACGCTAGTCATAAATTTGAACATCATCAGATTAAATCAATGATTTCCGCTATGAGGGAAGAAAGAAAATGGGAATTTATATTCCTGGGTGCAAATATTGAAGCTGAGGAAGTTGCTGAAAGCTATGGAATTTTAAGAGAACGTTCTGTTAATTATCATTCTGATAAAAGAGGAACAAAAGCTGCTTGGGAAAGCATTAATTCGGCGGTTTCCTGTTGCTTAGAATCTGATAGGTGCTGCAATAATTTAGGTGATGTTGATTGGAAAAAGGCTATAAAAGAAGATCGTAGGAAACGACAAGCTCGTAAGTATGATATAGATGATGAAGATGCAGCCTAGGAGAAGTGAAAGCTGAAAGGTGATATGTGGTAAGTGGTAGGTGGTAGGTGGTAGGTGGTAAGTGGTAGGTGGTAGGTGATTACTTATTCCCTTGCTGATGGTTGTTAAATATATTATATTTTTGAAATAGAGCTTAATTCGGAGGAATTTCATGCCACTTTACGTTGTCGATAGAAAAATGGATAAGCTAAATTTAGACGCTTTGGTTTTGCCTTATTTAAACAATGATAAACTATATTCGTATTATAGAAGAAATAAAATTAAAGGCTTTAGCATAAATAGTTTCTTAGCAAAAACAGAAAATGTTGTTAACGAGAAATCATTATTGAAAAAGAATCAAATCGTTTATTTCGTAGAGGATGGCAAAAAATTTGATGATGACAATATTCCTGTGATTTTGAGCGGTTGCCAATTGCCAACATTAAATGAATATAAAAAGAATAATAATTCTGATGATAAAAATTTATTAAATGAAATTATTTTTGAACAAGAAAAAACAATACTTTCAAAATTTTATGAAAGAATATTAAAAACAGCTTTGAAAAATGGGTATCAAAAAATTTCTATACCTATAATAGTTTCCGATTATGGCAATAGTCAGCCTTTTATTGAATTGGCACGTAAATCCGTAAGAAACTTTATCGATAATTGTTTTGAAGAACTTACTGTTTATTTGTTGTTAACAGATTCTGATAATGATTATTTTACTGATAAAGAAAGAGCAAATTTTAATTTAATTAAAATACTTGAAGATGGGGCCTGTTGGAGATTTTGGGCTTACTATGCAAATAAAAATGATGTAAATAATAATTATGTATGTTACAACGAAGACCAATATTGGGAGGAATATACTTGGAGACAGCCAGCTTATCAAAGAGATTTCTCTTATGAATTAGATAAAGCCAAAAAGAGAAAAGAAAAGAAAGACAGAGAAAAAGCGGAATGGGAAAAGCTTAAGGGTAAACAAAAATTTAAATCATCTCAAACTGAATATGAAAGCATAGACAATTTGGTCGCCGAACGTCTTAAAGTCAGAGATGAAAGTTTTTCCGAAATGGTTATTCGAGTAATTGAAGAGAAAGGGCTTAACAGCGTAGCTTGCTATAAATCTGCGAATGTGGGAAGGAATATATTTTCAAAAATAACAAAAGATGCTAATAAAGATGAAAATGAAGATGGCTCGAGATATGTATACCGACCAGAAAAAAAGATAGCTTTAGCTTTTGCTATAGCATTGCAATTAAGGCAGACAGAAGCAGAAGAGCTTTTGCAGAAGGCTGGCTTTTCGTTCTCAAATTCCCCATCAGACGTAATTGTAAAAGTTTTTATAGAAAAGGGAATATACGATATTGATTTGGTCAACCAGCAGCTTATGAAATATGACCAGGTTTTGCTAGGCACAACCAGTAGAGACAGTTGAAAGCTGAAAACTGAAAACCAAAAATTTATTATTTCTAGTAATTTTTTTAACACTAATATATACTATATTCTTAAAATTAAGTCGTTTATGTTCCTTTAAATGGCTTTTTATTTTGGGAATAAAAAATGAAAGTATATAAATATAAGAAAATTATTTTTTCTACCTTATTTGTTTTAACTACCAATTTTTGTTTTGCAAGAACTGCTAGATCTATAGATGATTATTCATTAAAGGATTTGATTTTGATTTTGTTATTTATGTTAGCAATAGCTGCAGTTCCATTATATTTCTTAGTTTATTTGCCCTATATAAAAAGAAAAAAGATGCAAGAGTTTTGCAAAAAGAATAATTTAACTTATATTTCAAAATCAGAAGAACTTCCAGACAATATTAAATATAATTTTATAAAAATAAATGCTGGTCAAAATGGTAGATGTACATATACGAATATAATGCAAGGAACAAAAAATGATATTTCATTTATTTTATGTGAATATTATTTCAAATATACTAAAGATAATACAACTATAGAATCTCCTCTTTTCCCTTTATTGATTATAAAAAAAGATAATATAAACTTTCCAAACTTCTTTTTGAGAAATGAAAATGATTTAGACGGTTATAGAAAAATCGGATCAATAGCCATGAGTGGTGGTTTTGTTGTTAAGGGTAAAACTGAGATGAGAAAAGATGAAGAAAAACTGATACTTTATTATAAAAATCTAATTCGTTTTTATCAAAATAAGCTACTTAACATAAAAGAAGACCAAAAATTTAATAAAAAATTTAACGTTGATGTGGATGATGAAGAAGTTTCAAAAAGATTTTTTGATGATAATGTAAGACGGTTTTTTTATGAAAAATCGAAGCCGCAGCAGGTGTATGAGGGGAACGGATCTTTGTTTATAATTTCTTCTTCTCATACTTTTATAACTTTTGAAGAAACAATTAAATTTTTTGAAGATGGTTTAAAATTCTATGTGGAATTAGCATCTGTATAATAGATAATAACTTGGAGTGGTTAAGATATGGCTAGATTAACAGTAGAAGATTTTAATAATATCCTTAAAAACAAAATATTGGTTTACGATGGGGCAATGGGCACAAACCTTATTGCTCAGCAGCTAAAATCAGAAGATTATGGAGGAAAGGACGGTTGCAGCGAAGCTTTGAACCTTTATTGCCCTGAATCGGTTGAAAAAGTCCATAAGTCATTCTTAGAAGCTGGCTGTGATGTAATAGAAACCAATACTTTTGGAGGCACTCGTATTACTTTAAAAGAATATGGGCTTCAAGATAAAGTAGCTGAAATAAACAAAAAAGCTGTTGATATAGCCAAAAAAGCAATAAAAGAAGCTGGTAAAGGAAAACCTAGATATATAGCTGGCTCTATTGGACCAACTTCTCAACTCCCATCATTAGGCAATATAGAATTTGACGATATGGTTTCAGCTTATTCAGAACAGTTTGAAGCTTTATGGGAAGCAGGAATCGACATTCTTCAAATTGAAACCTGTCAGGATATTCTTCAGATTAAAGCGGCTCTATATGCTGCTAATAAACTCTTTGAAAAAGCAGGAACCAGATGTCCAGTAGTAGTTTCTTCGACTTTGGAAAATTCTGGTAATTTGCTTATTGGAAGCGATATTCCAAGTATTGTTGCTGCAATTGAGCCCTTTGATTTTGTGGATGTATTAGGTTTTAACTGTTCTTTCGGTCCAGACGAAATGGAAAGACATGTCGCTCTGCTTTCAAAATTATGGCCCAGAGCAATTTTGATTATGCCTAATGCTGGACTTCCTGAAATGGTTGATGGCAAACCATTCTACAAAATGACTCCTGAAGAATTTGCTTCATTTCATAAAAAATTTGTTACTCAATATGGAATAAACATTTCTGGTGGTTGTTGCGGAACTAGAGCTGATCATCTTACTGAAGTTGTTAAAATAGTTAAAGATTTAAAACCTATTAAACGTGAAGTAAAAAATGAAGCTAGAGTTTCAAGTCTTTTTAATGCTGTTGAAGTTCATCAAAAACCTGCTCCTGCTTTAATTGGAGAAAGAACTAATGCTAACGGTGCTAAAAAATTCCGTGAATATTTGTTAGCAGATGACTTTGACGGGATGGTTGCTATGGGGAAAGAACAGGTTCGTGGTGGTGCTCATATGGTTGATCTCTGCGTTGCTTATGTTGGCAGAGATGAAACAGCCGATATGAAAAAAGCAGCCTCAATGTTTGCAACCCAAGTCAATTTGCCTCTTGTAATAGATTCTACTATTCCAAATGTTATAGAAACTGCTCTGAAACATCATGGCGGTAGATGTATAATTAACTCCGTAAACCTCGAAGATGGCGGAGCTCGTTTACGCAAAGTTGCAAAACTCGCTAAGGAATTTGGTGCAATGCTGATTTGTCTTTCCATAGATGAAGACGGAATGGCAAAAACAGCAACAAGAAAGCTTTCTATTGCTTTAAGAATTAGAGATATCTTAGAAAAAGAATTTGATTTTAAAGAATCAGATTTAATATTTGACCCGCTAACATTTACAGTTGGCAGTGGTGATGCAGAATTAAGAAATTCAGCTTTGGAAACCCTTAACGCTTTAAAATTAATTAGCGAAAAAATGCCTACAGCCAGCACCATTCTTGGACTTAGCAATGTTTCATTTGGTTTGAAACCAGCAGTTAGAGAAATTCTAAACTCTGTATTTATGGCTGAAGCAGTTAAACACGGTTTAAGCACAGCTATCGTTAATCCAGCTAAGATTCTTCCATTGATTTCAATTCCTGAAAAAGAACAAGAATTGGCTCTTAACTTGATTTACAATAAACATGGAGATGGAAGTGATTTAACCGCATTTTTAAAAGCTTTTGAAGGCGAAGCTGTTCTCAAGAAAGAAAAGACTGATGTTAACTTAACGCCTGCTCAGAAACTTGAAGCAAAGGTTATAGAAGGTGATTCCTCTGAACTTGATGCTTTAATTGAAGATTTAAGGAAAGATTATAAGCCGGAAGCTGTTATTAATGAAATTTTGCTTCCAGCTATGCAAAAAGTCGGTGAATCTTTTGGAACAGGCCGCTTGCAGCTTCCATTCGTTTTGCAGTCTGCCGAAGTTGTTAAGAAAACTGTTGATTGTCTTACTCCATTTATGGAAAAGAAAGAAGCATCTGCTGACAGAATAATGATTCTTGCTACTGTTGCTGGTGATGTTCACGACATAGGCAAGAACCTTGTTAACATAATGCTTTCCAACAATGGTTTTTCAGTAGTTGACCTTGGTATAAAAGTTGATATTTCTACTATGATTAAAGCTGCAAAAGAAAACAATTCCAATATTATTGGAATGAGCGGTTTAATCGTTAAGTCAACCGTTGTTATGAAAGAAAATCTAGAAGAACTCAACCGCATTGGCTTCCTGCCTGATGTTATTCTTGGTGGTGCCGCTCTCACTCGTGATTACGTAGAAAAAGAACTTCAGTCAATTTACAAGGGCAGAGTATTCTACGCTAAAGATGCCGTTGACACTGTTAATATAATGCAGCGCATCATAGACGAAAGAAGCGAAGTAAACTGAATACTGTGAACTTGAAAAGAGCGTCATTGAGAAGCTTTGAAAGAACTGTGGCAATGACGCTCTTTTTATTTTTAGTATAATTAAAACAAAATTGATTATTAATTACCAATCAATCAATTCATCAAGAATGTTCTTTATCTGAGAGGCTTCTTCTCTTCCAACACCATGAACTGTAAAAACTTGTTGCTTTGCTGGATTAAATATAGAGAATGCGCCTTTTGCAAGCATAAAATCATTTTTTATTTGCATTTCTTCTTCACTGTTGGCACTAATTGATATTCTTGTTGCTTCCTTACCTTTGAAGTAATAGTTTTCTTTATAATGTTTATCATCTATAAATTTTTTCATTGCATCGCTAAAAGCGTTTCCATAAGGACAATTGGAGCCATACCAATAACAAACAATCTTTTTCTCATCACAATATATTCTACTAAGTTCAGATTCATTATTTAAGTAATTTTGTAAACCTGGATATATTTCATAAAATTCATATTCGATGTTTTTTACATTATTTAATTTTTTGTTAACCGGTTTTAAGTTTGTTTTGATTCCGCTTAATCTTGACTTAGATTTTGATTTTGTTTGTGGCATATCACAGCCTAATATAGATAAAAACATCGCAAAGCAGATAAATATTAATGCAAACTTTTTCACGAATTTTACTCCAATTGATTATATTCTTCTTTTAAATCACGAAATAACAGACAACATAATAATAAAATAAAGTATAAATAGCAAATCTATATCGAAACAAGCAGAGTAAAGGCATTAAAATTTATTAGAAATTACAAAACCAGTAATAATCATAATTTTAGTTAATTAATACAAACAATGTTTTATGCTTTACTGTCATTGCAGTTTGCTATGACGTAAATATACTCTATGACTGTTATATCCGTCGTTTCTAGCGATAGCGAAGCAATCGGTGATGTAGCAGATGGAAAGTGGTTGTGGATGAGTGGTAAAATAAATAGTTGGAAGAGTTTAAAGGTTTTATAATATAATTATTCTGTTTAAAATCTTTTTAAATGATATAATTAACTTATAATCAATATTTTTATTTGATTATAGAAGAAATTGATTATTAGGAGCAATTTGGTGCCAGAATTTTACACAGAAGCAGATTATGAAAAATCAATAATAGAGTTATTCCAGAATCTTGACTATAAATACGTATATGGCCCAGATATAGAAAGAGAATTCAATAGTCCTTTATATGAACAAGAACTAACCTCTGCTCTAAAACGTTTAAATCCAACTTTACCAGAAGAAGCTTTAACAGATGCTTTATACAAAATAAAAAATTTCGAAAATGCAGATTTAATCCAGAAGAATGAAATCTTTATGGATTATATCCAAAATGGAATAGAAGTCAGATACTTTCTTAAAGGTGAAGAACATTTCGGACTTGTTTATGTCGTAGATTATAAAAATCCAGGAAACAATTCTTTTATAGTGGCTAACCAATGGACTTTTATAGAAAATAGCAACAAACGCCCAGACATATTAATCTTTTTAAATGGTCTCCCCATTGTATTAATAGAGCTTAAATCACCTTCAAGAGAAGAAACAGACGTTTCAGAAGCATACGCTCAAATAAGAAACTACATGCACGAAATTCCATCAATGTTTGTATATAACTGTTTTTGCGTTATGAGTGATCATCTGACATCCAAAGCAGGAACAATAACTTCTGGCGAAGACCGTTTCATGGAATGGAAAACAAAAGACGGCAATTATGAAAATACAAAATATGCTCAGTTTGACACTTTTTTTGAAGGCATTTTTCCGAAAGAACGTTTATTAGATGTAATTAAGAATTTTATTTGTTTCTCAAATGAAGGGTTAAAGAAATATAAAATTCTAGCAGGCTACCATCAATATTTTGCTGTTAATAAAGCTATAAAATCTACCCAAAAGGCAACTATTACAGATGGGAAAGGCGGAGTTTTCTGGCATACTCAAGGTAGCGGCAAATCATTGTCTATGGTTTTTTATGCCCATCTTCTTCAAGAAGCTTTGAATAGTCCAACTATAGTTGTTTTGACTGATAGAAACGACTTAGATGACCAATTATATGGCCAGTTCGCAAAATGCAAGGATTTTCTACGACAAGAGCCTATGCATGCAGAAAGCAGAGAACATCTAAAAACTTTATTAAATGGTAGAAAAGCTAATGGTATTATTTTTACAACAATGCAAAAATTTGAAGAGTCAGAAGAACCTCTTTCTGAACGCCGAAACATTATTGTTATGGCTGATGAAGCTCATAGAGGGCAATATGGCTTAAAAGAAAAAGTAGATGCGAAAACTGGTAAAATAAAGACAGGCACAGCAAGAATAATACGAAATAGCCTTCCAAACGCCACTTATATAGGTTTTACCGGAACACCTATTTCATTAAAAGATAGAAGCACAAGAGAAGTATTTGGCGATTATATAGATGTTTACGATATGACACAAGCGGTTGAAGATGGGGCCACTCGCCCGGTTTATTACGAAAGCCGTGTTTTAAAACTGAATCTAGACGAAGAAACTTTGCGCTTAATAGATGAAGAATATGAAATAATGGCTAACAATGCCGACCCGGAAGTTATTGAAAGAAGCAAAAAAGAACT
>CAMJNS010000015.1 GCA_946407375.1 uncultured bacterium | reverse complement strand
CAAATAAGAATGGTGTAGTTGTAAAGCGTCTTATAGAGAATAACGTTATATCAACAGCAACAGTTAATTTTAATGAATCCTTCTTCATTGAGTATTTAGAATCCTTCCCTCAATTTCAAAGTATTTATTTTGGAGATGAAAAAGGTGATTACTTTATCACTTATCGTGATTCAGAGGAAAATTTTGTTACTAAAGTTATATCAAGAACTTCGCTTCCTCACGGATTAAGATTGATAACTAGAGATTTAGACCATAAACTATTAAGTGATGTTAGAAGTGATGATTTAAGCTATGATCCTCGTAACAGACTTTGGTATAAGAAAACTAAAAAAGATATGGAATCTGTTTGGACTAGCGAATACTTCCTTTATACGGCTAGAGAACCTGGGGTGACCTGCACTCAGCCTCTTTTTGATTCAGAAATGAATTTTATGGGAACGGTCGGAATAGATTTTAGATTAAATGAAATAAATTCATTTTTAAAAACTCTTAAAATTGGCGAAACAGGTATAGCTTTTATTTGTGACAATCAAGGTCATATTTTTGCTCATCCTGCGAAGGTTATTAATAAAAAGGCTAATTCAAAACATTTGGGTAATGTCAATCACCCTAGGTCACCTGCTGAACAAGCCTTAAAAAATGGTCCAGAACGCTTTGCTATAGACGAATTTTTAGCAGGAAGAAAACTAAAGTTTAATTTTGAATATAATAGCGAACGTTATATAGCTTCATTTAGACCACTTTCTGAAAAATTCGGGGGACAATGGACTTTAGGCATTATTGTGCCAGAAGATGACTTTATTGGTCCAATTGCTAGAATTCATGAAACAACATTGCTCTTTTCTTTCTGGCTTTTGGTTATTGCTGGTTTTTTGACTTCAACATTGGCTAAAGAACTTACAGAGCCGATACATAAGGCAATAGAAGAAGCTGATAGAATACAAAAACTCGATTTTGATGGTGAAATAGATTTACAGTCACCGATTACAGAAATACAAAATATGAGTGACACAATGAATTCTATGAAAAAGGCTTTGAGTGCATTTAAAAAATATGTTCCATATGAAATAGTCAAAGAGCTAGTTATGGATAAAAACGATGCAAAACTTGAAGCTCAATCTAACAAAGTTACTATATTGTTTACTGATATTGCCGACTTTTCGTCTATATCAGAAGAAGTTGACCCTCATAAATTAGTGAATCAGTTAGCAGAGTATTTTGACTCAATTGCTACCATTATTCATAAGCATAATGGCACTATAGATAAATATATTGGGGACTCTGTTATGGCTTTCTGGGGTGCTCCGCAACCTAATGAAAAACAAGCTAGAGATGCTTGTATTGCCGCATTAGAAATTGAAAAATCTATTGATAAACTTAATAAAAAGTGGATTTCCGAAGGAAGAAAAGCTTTTTACACAAGAATAGGTATTAATACAGGGGTTTCACTTGTTGGAAACTTCGGTTCTTCGGAAAGATTTAATTATACTGCTATTGGAGACTGTGTTAATCTTGCAAACAGATTAGAAGGGCTAAATAAAGTATATGGTTCTAGAATCATAGTTAGTGAAAGCACAGAAAAAGAAGCTGGAGATTCATTGATTTTCAGAGTTCTTGATATTGTTGCTGTCAAGGGTAGACAACAAAGTGTTACTGTGTATCAGTTAATGGGAACAGTAAATGATAATCGCTCCCGAATACTTTTGAGGCTTTCCACTATGTCTGAAAGGGCTTTGGTTCATTATCTTTCTTCAGAATGGAAGGAAGCAGAAGCAATGTATGAAACAATAATAGAACATTTCCCGGAAGATAAGACAGCTAAAATGTTTGTTGATAGATGTAAAACTCTTATGGAAAATCCCCCAAAAAATTGGGATGGTGTATACCGTTTAACGCAAAAATAACAGACTCCACCCTTTGCTCCCCCTTTTTCTACCTCTTTAAAAAAGTTTAATATTATGTTAGATTTAATAATCTCTATAGCAAAAGGGTAAATTCATGAAACAAGCTGATGCATTTAAAAATGCATGTAAAAATATTAAGTTGCTTCTTTTTGATTGTGACGGTGTTTTAACCGATGGTCGCATTGTATTAGGCAATGATGGTATTGAATTGAAGTTTTTCTCAACTTTAGACGGTATGGGCTTAAAAATATGGCATATGGCTGGATTAGCCGCAGGCTGTATTACTGGCAGAGCTTCTGGGGCTCTCACAAAACGAGCTCAAGAACTTAAATTTGATGAACTTCATCAAAATATAGCTGATAAAAACGAAGCAATTGATTCCATAATGAAAAAAAGAGGTCTTAAACCGGAAGAAGTAGCTTATATTGGTGATGATATTAATGATTTGCCTGTAGGCACAAAAGTGGGTTTGTTTTTTGTTCCCGCTAACCATCATGAAGTTATAAGACCGTATGCAGACTATATTCTTTCTAGAAAAGGCGGTTTCGGTGCTATACGCGAGACCGTAGATATTATTCTTGCCCATAAGGGTTTGTTAGATGATATTGTAAAGACATTTGCGAACAGATGAATATAAAAGAACGTTTAAAAATAATAAGAAGAACTATACGCTACTATTTAATACGTCTATTAATAGGCGGTATACAGCTTCTTCCCATAACAAGGATACCAAAACTCAAGCTATTGCTTATAAAAGCCATCAAAACTTTTGGAAAAAAAGAAATAAACAAAGCTTACGAACTTCTTCCCGCTGAATTTGCAGACAGAAAAGATGAAATTATTCATGGAATGATAGAAAATGTTGCTTTGAATTTTATTGAAATTATATTTTACGATAAGCTTATCAAAGCAAATCCCGATTTTTGTAAATTTGAAAACCTTGAAATAATCGACAATATCAAAAAACAAGGCAAAACTCCGCTAGTGTTACTCGGTCATTTCTGTAATTGGGAAGTATTGGCATACGAGTTTATTAAAGCAGGTTTAGACATGACTGTAATAGCTCGCCCAAACAACAATCAGAAAATGACAGAGTTTATAAACCACTTTAGAGAAAAACACAACCTTAAAGTGGTTATGAAGAACAATATTTTGACTGCTATTAAATTGCTTCATAATAATAAGCCTGTTACTATTCTTTGTGATTTGAATGCAAGGGAATGGGGCTATCAGGTTGAGTTTTTCGGTCGAAATGCTTCTTTTTATAGTGCTCCTGTAATTATTTCAGTCAGAAGTGGAATGCCTATTGTCCCTATTTTCGCAGAAAGACAGCCCAACGGCAATCTTGTATTTAAAGTTAAAAAGCCCATTGTTTGGGAAAAAGGCGAAAGTATGCGTGATAGAGTTCAAAAATATGCTAAAGTTTATGAAACAGAATACCGCAAGCATCCTGAATTCTTTTTTTGGTTCCATGACAGATACAGCTTTGCTGAAATGGGAAAAATAAGATAATGAAAAATATTTTCTCTAGTTTCTGGTTTTGGGGTATTCTTCTTGCTACTTTCATTGCCATAATTCTCTGGGATGATAAATTTGAAGAAGGTGCCAAAGGCACTTATACCAAACATAAAATGACTTTGGATAATGTGAATTTTAGCCAGATAGAAAATGGTTTTGAGCATGCTAGAATGTATGCTACAAATTGTGAAATGGACGATAGTCAGAGCAATATGGAGGCAAAAGATATAAAGGTTTTATTCTTTAAAGAAGAAGTTGCAACTTATACAGGCAAACTTATTGCTGCTAGTGCGACAAAAAGTCCTTTCGAAGCCAAATTTTGGGGAGATGTTAGATTTTGGGATACCGACAATGAACGAATGAGAACTGAAGAAATGCGGTATCTGTTCAATAGAAAAGAATTAAGCACTCAAAGACCTGTTACTTTTTGGAAAGATAATGCCGTGTTGACAGGCTTAGGTATGGTTTATAACACCGAAAACAAAGAGATTACAATTAATCAACAGGTTGTCATAAGATTATGGGAAGAAAAAAAAGAACTTGAAAAGCCTATGACTGATAAAGACCCCATAAGCGGTCTTCCTATAGCTGAGCCTATAGAAAATATTCTAGGGAATGTTAATTCTTCTTCAACTTCAAAAATAGAAATTAATAATGCTACAAATACAAATAATAATGTTGCAAGTGAATCGCAAACAAATCTTAAATCCGAGGAAACTCAGAAATGAAAAAGCTTATTTCTAATATATTCGTTTTGTTAATGGTCATTTTGGTTATTCCTAATGCCAATGCCCAAACTACCGTTACTACAGGTGATATGGTTTTTACAAGTAAGTTAATGACTTTTCATAACGGTATATATGTTGCAAGAGGTGGTATTAAGGCAGAACAAAAAGATAGTGTTATGACTGCTGACCGCGGCATTTATGATCAGGAGTTAGAGGTTATTAAAGCAATAGATAACGTTAAAGTAACTCAACCAGATACTGTATTAACATCAGATTATCTTGAAGCTTACCCTAAAGAAGATAGACTTGTGGCTAGAGGAAATCCTAAGGTAACAAGAATTATAGAACGTGAAAAAAATGGCGAAAATGGAAAATCAAGTTCAAAAACAAGAGTAATTCTTACTTGTAATGAAGTTGAATCATTTAATAAAGAAGACCGTTTTTTAGCAAAAGGCAATGTTAGGGTAATAGAAGTAGAATATAGAGAAAGCGAAACAGAAGAAGAAGCTGAAGAAAACGAAAAGAAGCCTATAACTGAAATTACATGCGAATATATGGAAATGTTTTCCAAAGAAGAAAAAGCTATTTGCCGTAATAACGTGGTTATAGTGACAGATACTCTCACTGCAACTGGCGATAAAGCTATTTATTTGAATCTTTCAAGTCAGGTGACAATAGTTGGACATGCTCATGCTCAGCAGGTTTCAAAAGAAAAAGGAACAAACAAACAGCAGACTTCCGAACTCTTTGCCAATAAAATCCTTTATTATCCTGATGAAGAAAGAACTATTGCTGTAGGAAACGTTCACGCAACTGTTTATCCTGGTTCTGATTCTGGAAAGGGCAAAAAGGATAAAGATAAGAAGAAGGATAAAAAGAAAAAAGACAAAAAGAAAAAAGATAAAAAGAAAAAAGCTGATGATATTGATGATGAAGAAATTGATGATAGCTTAAAAGATGTTCCTGCTGGTGACTTTACCGAAATAGGTGGCGATGAGGACGAAGACGATGAGTGATGAAAATAACAATACAAACGAAGAACAGAATGTTTCAAGTGAAGTTAACGAATTACAAATAGTAAACAACACTGAAATAAGCGCAGAAGCAGAAAAGGTAGAAATAGCAGAAAAAGCTTCTGAAGATGCCAAATTCTTTATGGACGTTACTGAACCACCGCCTGAAGAAGCTGATAATGAAGCTAATTTTGAGAAACTCCCTGAAAATACTGATCCAAATGTTGATACCATCACCGTTCAATCAGTATGCAAGACATATAGAGGTCGACAGGTTGTTAATCACGTTTCCCTTAACATAAAGAAGGGTGAAATAGTTGGTTTGCTTGGACCAAACGGAGCTGGTAAGACAACGACTTTTTATATGGTTGTAGGTCTTGTAAAACCTGATGAGGGTAGGGTGCTATATAATGATCAGGATATTACAAAAAAGGCTATGTATCAGCGTGCACGTATGGGAATAGGCTATCTTCCTCAAGAAGCTAGTGTATTTAGAAAGCTTACTGTTAGAGAAAATATCTGGCTAATATTAGAAAACATAAATATTAGCGAAAAAGAACGTAAAGAACGCTTAGATATGCTTTTGACAGACCTTGACATAGGCAGAATATCAGAAAGTCTCGGTTACGCTCTTTCTGGCGGTGAAAGAAGACGTGTTGAAATTGCCAGAGCACTAGCTGCTGAACCAAGCTTCATTCTTCTTGATGAACCCTTTGCAGGGGTTGACCCTATTGCTGTTGCAGATATTCAAAGTATTGTTTTGAAGTTACAGAAAAAGGGGTTAGGGCTTTTAATAACTGACCATAACGTTAGTGAAACCCTCGCAATTGTTGACAGGGCTTATATTCTAAGTTTGGGTAAAATTCTTGTTTCTGGTTCTGCTCAATTTGTAGCAGAAAACGAAACTGCTAGAAAATTCTATCTTGGAGACCGTTTCAAACTGGATCAAATTGATAAAAAGGGCTAATTAATATAAATGTTTTATATAATTGTATCTATGGTAATTAGCGGAGTTATTGCCTATTTAGGTGATAAGCTTGGCACTTTGGTCGGAAAAAAGCGTTTAAGTCTTTTTGGAATGCGCCCAAAGGTTACCGCTCTTTTTATTGCTATATCTACAGGAATATTGATTACCTTAACAACTTTTGGTATAGGTATGATGCTTTCTGAAGATGTTAGATTGGCCCTTTTCTCTATAGATAAGTTAAAAAAAGATATAGATACTCTTCAGGCTGAATCTGCTGCTCTTGGTGAAATAAAAACAAAACTGGAGAGTGAAAAGAACATTCTTTCGGCGGATGTTCAAAGACTTACAACTCAGGTTAAGATAAAAGAAACAGAAAGTGTTGCTTTCCGCAAGGATGAACCTCTTGCTATTACTGTTATAAAAGCAGGGCAGGAACCAAAAGAAGTAATGAAAGCTATTACTAACTTGATAATAACGCTTTCAGACCACGTTCGCAGACGAAATGTTGTAGTAAAGCCTGAAATAGAGTTCTTTACCGATAATAAAGATCAGTTGAATATGATGGCAGATCATATTGCCAGTTCTAGTAGAGAATTGGTTGTTGGGGCTATTGCCGCTGAAAACATTATTGCAGGCGAAGAATTGGGTAATGTTAGATTTATTATTTTACCTAACGATTTAATTTTCCATAAAGACCAGCAAATAGCTTCAATGGAAATTGACGGCACACTTGATAGGGCAGAAATTGCAAGAATAATGCAAAACTTTATGGATGAAATAAATCATGAAGTTGTTAACGTGGGAATGATTGCTAATCCATTAACCGGAAGTTTTGGCAGTATGTCATATGGTTCTATGCTGTCTTTTTATGACATGGTAAATAAAATAAAAGAGCTGAACCGAAAAATCATTTTGATAGCTGTTGTTCCAGAAGATATTTATGCTATTGGTCCATTGAATGTTGTATTTAGATTTGAAGAAACTGGAGAAAATCTCTTTAGCACTGATCCCAATGCTATAGCTTCTCAGTCTTCTGTTTCTTCTGAAATAGCTTCATTTACTTCTGAAAGTCTGGCTCCTAGCCCAATTATTGCTTCTGATACAATAGTTGAAGAGCAAAAGTAATTTGCTTTTGTTTATTTTGAGTATTATTATTAGTTTATGAATAAAGAAAATATGAGCGAAATATCAATATCCTTATTTAGAGATATTAGCAAAGCTATTTCAAATCTTACTCCAGACCGTGCTTTGTTATATCTCACAGAAAGTGCTATAACTGCGACAAATTCAGTGGGGGCAATGATTCTAAGTCCTCATGAAAAGAACAAAATAATGGTTCCTTTTGTTAAGAGCTTTCTCCATACAAAAGAAGAACCAGTAATAGGTGATGATTTTTTACAAGAATGTTTTAATGCTTTTTTAAGAATTTATGATGATGCCCAAGTTGTTCAGGAATATCAACATATTACCTATGAACAATACCCGGATTATTACGCCTCTATTTGGCCGGTTAATCTATCTGGAAAGCCTCAAGCCTTGTTGGTAATGGTAAAAAGGAATAATCAGCAAGACTACAATGAGGAACAATGCTTGTTCCTAGAAAGCATTACCCCAATTATGGGTTCTTTGTTTGAAAATTTCAGGCTGAACAATGAAATGATTCATAAAAATTCTCGTTTATCAGCTCTTTATGAAATTTCTCAACAGGCAGAATCAGTAATCGACTTTAGAAATATTTATGATGCTTTAGGAAAAGTAGCTCGTAGCTTTATAAAATTTGATTCATATGTTCTTTATTTTTTAAGCAATGATGGCAAACAATTAGAAGCAAGAAACGAAGCAAACGTTTCAAAATCCTTTCCAAAGATTATTAATATAGGCGAAGGACCTGTTGGCTTAGCTGCCAAGGAAATGAAGCCTTATCTGACTTATACTCAGGAATTTAACTCTGTTTTGATTCTTCCATTTGAAGTTTCTGGCAGATTAACTGGGGTTCTAACAATAGGTAGCCAAAAACCTTATGCATATCGTGATGAAGACATTATTGGTCTACAAATCATTGCGACCCAGATTGCTTCAATTGACACCATGTTTAAGAACCTTATTAAGTTGAAAGGCTTTACTGAACATATATTAGAAAGCATGAATTCTGGAGTTTTGATATTTGATCCAGAGGGTAGGGTTACTTATTCTAACCAGGAAGTAAAAATTATGCTTACTCACCAGTTCCCAGAAGGCTGGAATATAAGCGAAAATAATGACAATCTTCCACAAACACTAATAGACGTTATTCGTGAAGTTCTTGAAACAAAAGTAACTCATGAAGATACTAAACTTAGAATAAAAACAGGTGGACAAATTAGAACTTTATCGATAAATGCTTTCCCGATTAGAAATGAAACCGGTCGTGATATAGATGGTATTGCCTGCTTCATAAAAGATGTCACAAGAATCAATGCATTAGAAGAACAACTTATGCGTGCTGACAAGCTTTCAGCTCTTGGAGTGCTAGCTGCTGGTATTGCTCACGAAATCAGAAATCCTTTAACAGGAATGAAGATGATAGTTCAGCTTCTTGAAGGAGATTTCAGTGAAGATGATAGTCGTAGAGAGCCTCTTGAAATTATACAACGAGAAATAGACAGATTAGAAAAGATCATAGGTAGTTTGTTGGATTTCGCTAGACCTAGCAAACCTAAAGCTGTTGATATTGCCCCAATTGATATAGTTAATGACTGCTATATGCTTATTAAAAATCAGTTGAATAAACAGCAGATTGCTTTTGAAATAAAACAGGCAGAAAACTGCCCATTAACAACGGCTGACCCTGACCAGCTTAAACAGGTATTTATTAATATTATGGTTAATGCTATTCAGGCTATAGGTAGAAATGGAAAGCTAACTGTCTATATAGAACCAGTTGATGAAAGAGTTAAGATTGCTTTTGAAGATACTGGTTGCGGTATTCCACACGAAAAACTCAGAGATATATTTAATCCATTTATGACTACAAAGGAAGATGGTACTGGTTTAGGACTTCCTATGGCTCAAAGAACAGTTGAAGAACATGGCGGAACCTTAGAAGTTCAAAGTGTTCTTGGTGAAGGCTCAACCTTTACAGTCTATTTACCCGAAAAGAAAGAATCATGAAAGTTATTGGAATATCAGGTCAAACAGGTGCTGGAAAAACAACCTTTGCAAAAGAGCTAGAAAAAACCTTATCTGGTCTGTTTTCAATTATATACATTGATGTGGATTCTCTTGGTCACGAAGTTTTAAAAGACCCAATCACCATAGAGGCTCTAATAAAAGCATTCGGTGAAGATATACTTACCGACAATCAGATAGACCGAAAAAAACTAGGTGCAAAAGCATTTGAGTCATCTCAAAACACTGAGTTGCTTAATTCCATAATGCATCCTAGAATGGTGAAGATTGTTGAAAATATTATCTCCGAGAATAGCAAAAAGCCTAAAAACAAAATAATTATTATAGATGCAGCTTTGCTTTACAAGATGAACTTAGTTCGGCTCTGCGATAAAGTCATTTATATAAAGGCTGACTCCGAAATAAGAGTTCGGCGTTTGATGTCTACACGAGGTTGGACAGAAGAAAGAGCCAGACAGCGATTATTTTCACAGGATAAAGAACCTGAAGGTTTTAAAATAATAATCCCAGGTAAAGATTCTTTCAGTAATTTTAGAAGATTTCTCTCTTTCTTTAAGAAAGATTATAACTTACTGGTATTTGAAAATAACGGAACAAAAGAAGATTTTAAATCTATTTTTCAACCAATGTACTTTGCTTCTATTTTTTTAAGATACAAGATTTAAGACCATAAATTGAGATACAAGACCATAGGTGGAGATTTAAGAATTCTTATAACTTGTAGCTTGAATCTTATAACTACAACAAATTATATTTCCAGCTTCAGGGCATCCATGCGCTTTTGAGCCTGGTCTATATCTAACTTGGCAAATTTTTCAGGCAAAAATCTTTTATCTGTGCATTCTACAACTGCAGCAAGGTCCATATATTCAAGACGTGCAGAATGAGCCATGGGGCGATATGATTCCATTGCTTGTTTAACAAAATGACCTATTGGCTTTTTGTTTTCATCATCTTCCTGAATTTCATACATTCTTGATGCCATTATCAAGATGCCTTCCATTTCGTTACCGCCTATTTCTAGGTTGTCAGGAAAATCAGGTATTTCTTCTTCGGTAAGTTCAACTTTATTTTTACGTGCAAGGGCTCTGAACATATCTTTTTTATCTTCTTGTGTTTGTGGTGCAAACAAAGGAATATGAACATCGAGTCTGCCTACACGCTTGAGGTCAACTTCTAATAAATCTGGGCGAGAAGTAGCAAATATCCAGAATATTCTGCCTCTGTTACGAGTATCAGCCATTTCTCTAGCTAACATTGCATAAATTCTTCCATTTACTCCAGAGTCTCCGCCGTTGCCATCTCGTTTGCCTGCAACCTGGTCAGCTTCATCTATAAACACAATAACCTGACCCATTGCATGTAAAATCTTAAAAATAGCTTCGAGATTGCCTTCTGTAGCACCAACCCATTTGTCTCTGAAATTCTTTAATTCAACACAAGGAACACCACATTCACCAGCAAAACATTCAACCAAATAGGTTTTCCCTGTTCCAATACGACCAGTAATCAAATAACCCATTGGCAATGCTTTGGATTTGCCTCTTTTCATCAGAGAGGCATCTTGACGCATCCAGTTTTTAGCTTCTTTATGAGCTGCAACATCTTCTAAAGTTCTTTTGGATTCAACAAAAGTTATTCGACCAGCAGCAGATTTTTCTATCATTTCTTTCTTAACATCTCTCAAGAAATCCATACTAAGAGGCTTTTTATTTTTTACTGCTCTATCTATCAGATTTTGGATATTTATATAAGAAAGACCTTCAAGTTTAGAGGCTAATGAAACCTTGTCTATTTCGCATATTTCATTGAAATTGCTTATCGTAGAAGTAACAGATTCTACAAAACTTAAAACTTCAGAAGAATTTGGTAATCCAACGCTTATTTTGGCTAGACGAGGATTTTCAACAAGCTCGATGTTTAAGTCGTTAAGATTTTCCGCAACTAAACAGGTGCTAATAAAAGCATTGTTAATATTCGGATCTGAAGCCCAATCCTGAATACGAATCAATGTTTCGACTGATTCAGCGCTAGTATATGCAATATCTGCTCTAGGAAGCAAATACTGAGCATATTCTATTATTATAGCTATGCGCATTGGATTAGAGACCAGTTTACCTTCAGAATTGGTTGTGGAACGAATTAGACCATATCTGATAAATCGGTCAATAACAGCTAAAGCTTTGCGTGGTTCTCTTGGTAGAGCACTTTCTGAATCAAAACGAGTGTTTATTGTTGAGAAACTTGTCTGATGATACAGGTCATGAGACTTTAAAAAAGTATAAAAAAGATCGGAACCTTTTAAGGAGCGAATGCCATGCCCTCTGTCATAAGATAAGACTACTTCAAAAGGAGCGAACATTACATTGCTTAAAAAATCTCTTAAAGAAAGACGTTTAAGCTGTGAGTCTTCGCCTCGGTATGTTACCCAGTCGCCTATATTTCCATAAAGCAAAAACTGACTGATAGAACCACTTTTGAAGATTTCGGCCATTTCATTGGCCCAAGAGGGCAGGGTATTTTCCATAAGATTATTCTTTCATCATTGGGCCCATATTGCGCTGAGCATTGTCAGGAACAGCTTCAACACTATCGGGAAGTATTGGAGCAGCAGATTCAGATTCATTCATTGCCATAAATTCAGCAAGAGCAGCATCGCCTAATGCATCCATTTCAGCCTGTTTAACAATAGCACTGTTGTCTTCTAACAAGCCACCGCCAGCAACTCTGGCACGACCAAGAGCTTTGTCACGTCTTTCTTCAATAGCTTCTGTAACATGGTCAAAGTTCATATCGTTGCCAATACTGCTTGTCATGCCTCTAGCCATTTCCTGGAGAGATGCCTGAGCTTCATACATCTGAGCTTGACTAAGCTTATTCTGAAGTTGCATAAGTTTGTTTTCTGCTTCTCTTATTGCAGTATCTCTTGTTCTTTCGAGCTTGTTGTAGTTTGCTTCAGCTAATTGTAATTGCTGTTCATTTTCTACAAGTCTAGCTTTGAGATCTTTGTATTGTAAAGCTAATTGCTTAGCAACCTGGCTATTACCAGCTACCATATTGGCTTTAATTTTAGTAGAAAGATCTTTTTCTTTTGCTTGGTCTGTAGCTGTAATTCTTTTTAATCTTTCAACGAAAGCAGCTGCATTAGCTAGGTTTTCATTATATTTTTGAACTTGATTTCGCAAGTTTTCTTTTTGTGCTTCAATTAGATATTCTGGTTTATCTTCTTCAAGCCCTTTAATAAATAAACTAAAGAAACCTCTGATCCATTCCTTTAATCTTTTAAACATAAGTAAGACTCCTTAAAATTTGTTCGATACTATTTTATTGTTTTTTAGTAT
This sequence comes from uncultured bacterium, assembly GCA_946407375.1. Classification (GTDB taxonomy): domain Bacteria; phylum Muiribacteriota; class Ozemobacteria; order Ozemobacterales; family Ozemobacteraceae; genus RUG334. The sequence goes on along the minus strand of CAMJNS010000015.1, from coordinate 25,050 downwards.
TTAATTCAACTACGCTTTTCAAGAATTTCAAGAATTTCTTTAGATTTATTTTCAGCTCTTAGCCTAATTTCATCTGCTTCTTTAGTTATTTTAGTAACAAATTCAGAATCTTGAATATCTTTCATATTTATTAATACGTTTTTCCAAGCTCCCCAAATACCTAGTTCTAATGCTCTTGCACCTACTTGAATATCTGATTTGGAAGCAATATTGCCTATTTTTGCTGCTTCTACCATAGCATCCCAGGCAGAATCACCTATTTTCATTGTGGTTAAGGGAACTTCAATAGCCTTTTTTAAGCCCGCTTGCATCTTTTCAAATCTTGTTGCTTTTTCTGCATCTGTTTTTTGAGGAAGTCTCGATGCTTCAACAAAATCATTGAAAGCATTAGTATCTGCATCTATCATTGGAATCAAGTCTAATGCTGCTTTGTGAAGAACAGGTATTACCTTGCGTAAAGCCATTTCGTGTTCTTCAAATTTTCTAACACCATATGTTAGTTTTGCAACCATAGAGCCAAGACCAGCACCTATTGCTGCAATTGCTGCCGAAGCACTTCCACCACCAGGAGCAGATGTTCTTGCATTTATAGATTCTATAAAGCTTCTGGTAGACATAGTGGCAAGAGGTTCTTTGGGAGCTTCTTTGATTTTATAATCTATTATTCTTTCTTCTGGTTTAAAGAGTGAAACAGAATTTAATCCCAGTCTGTCTATGACTAGCTGTATTTTTTGAGCTTCATCCAGTATGAAAAGATTTTCTTTTTCAATGTAGTATTCAGCAGCTTTAAGCATTGGTTCAAGTGGAACAAGGCCAACTATTTCAGAACCAGCAACAGCAACTTTTATTTGGGCTGCTTCTTCTTTTACTGCTTCAAAAACTTGATGTAGAGAAGTTACATTGTAATTATTTAGATTAAATGAACATTGGGCCATATTGTATTCATCAACATACCAGCCTATGCCCTTTAATTCTTTAAAACGACCAGGTTCATTTGGTCCTCTGCCTATTTCACGCAAATTCAAAGCTATTCTGTGAGCTTGATTGCTTGTTCCCAAAATATTTACATTAAAAGCTAACAAGAAAAATCTAGCACCAGTAACAGTAGCACCCCAAGAAGGAACAAATTCAGCAGGTCCGTAATCTGGTTTCCATTCTTCTAATTTAATTTTTTCTGCCAACCCTTCATATTCGCCTTTTCTGATTTGGGGCAATTTTTTGCGGTAATCACGAGTTTGCGAATGTTCGTAAAGATACATTGGAACACCAAGTTCTTTAGCTGCACGTTCAGCAAATTTTTTAGAGATTTCGACACATTCTTCCATTGTAACATTAGCTACAGGAACAAAGGGGCAAACATCTAGGGCACCAATTCTCGGGTGTTCGCCATGATGTTTTCTCATATCTATAAGATTATAAGCTACTTTTGCACTGGCTAAAGCAGCTTCAATTATTGAATTTTCATCGCCTACAAAAGTATAAACAGTTCTATTGGTTGATTTCCCTGGGTCTACATTGAGTAGAGTCACTCCATCAATTGACTTTATTGCATCAGAAATAGCATCTATAACCTTTTGGTCACGACCTTCAGAAAAATTAGGAACACATTCTATTATTTTTTTCATGAAATTCATTCCTTTTCTAAATTCTATAAAAAGAATAATACCAATCAATCGGGGCAAACGCAATTTTTTTTCATTTACTAATGATGAAAAGCAATCTTGCATGATTATATATTTGCTTTTTATATAATAATATGATTTTGTATTTATAGATATTTAAGTGTGATTGGAGACTATATGTATAATTTTACCTGGAATATCCCAACTATTATTCATTTCGGAAAAGACCAGCTTTCTCATTTGGAAGAATTGAAGGAAAGCGGCAAAAAGGTTTTAATGGTGTATGGCGGCGGCAGCATTAAAAAAATAGGCATATATGATAAGGCTGTTGAAATTCTCAAGAAATCAGGCTTAGAAATATTTGAATTACCCGGAATAGAGCCTAATCCTCGTATAGAATCTGTTAGAAAAGGTGTTGAACTTTGCAAAACCAACAAGATTGACATGCTGTTAGCGATAGGTGGCGGTTCTACTATAGATGCTGCTAAGGTTATTGCCGCTGGAGCTTGCTATGATGGCGACCCTTGGGATTTAGTCTTAGATGGTAATAAAATGACTAAAGCTCTTCCAATTTATACAGTTCTTACCCTTGCTGCTACTGGTTCTGAAATGGATCCTTACGCAGTTATTTCAGATTTAACAAAGAATGAAAAATGGGGAACAGGTAATCAGTGTGTAAAGCCAAAGATGTCGATTCTAGACCCATCTTATACTTTCTCAGTCTCCAAAAAGCAAACTGCTGCAGGGACAGCCGACATTATGAGTCATACCTTCGAAAACTATTTCACCACAGTAAAAGGTAATGACTTTCAGAAAAATATCTGTGAAGCTATTTTAAAAACTTTGATAAAATACGGTCCTATAGCATATAACGAACCTGATAATTATGATGCTAGAGCAAATCTTATGTGGTGTTCTTCAATGGCTATAAATGGTCTTGTAAGTCTTGGTTCTGCTGTTGAATGGTGCGTTCATCCTATGGAACACGAACTTTCTGCATTCTATGATATTACTCATGGTGAAGGTCTAGCTATCCTTACACCTGTCTGGATGGAACACTGCATGAAAAAGAATCCAAATACTATAGCTGATTTTGCTAATTTTGGAAGAAATGTATTTGCTATAAACGAAGCTAATGATAAGTTATGTGCTGAAAAAGCTGTAGCAGCCTTACGCAAATATTTGTTTGAAGATTTGCATATACCTTCAAATTTAAGAGCTGTCGGAATAACAGAAAAGGTTAATTTCGATAAAATGGCAGAAAAAGCAGAAAAAGGCTGTAAAGGTTGCTATGAACCCTTATCAAAAGAAGATATTATAGCAATTTTTGACGCAGCATACTAATCTATAGTAATCTTAATGTTAGAAGAATTTTATAATATTAGAAATAATAACTACCCAAAAGGAAAAGGAGTGTCTTATGACCCAAAAAGGTAAAAAGGCGTTTCTCTCTGGAAATGCTGCTATTGCCCGTGGTGCTTGGGAAGCAGGCGTTCGATTTGCTTCTGCTTATCCAGGAACACCATCCACTGAAATTCTTGAGTTCTTGGGAACCTATGACGAAGTAGATGCACAGTGGGCTGTTAATGAAAAGACAGCTATGGAAACCGTTATTGGTGCAGCCTATGCTGGTGCTCGTTCTATCTGTGCTCAGAAACACGTTGGTTTAAATGTTGCTGCTGACCCATTCTTTACAGCTTCTTATACTGGAATTAACGCTGCATTGGTTATAGTTACCGCTGACGACCCAGGTCTTCACAGTTCTCAGAACGAACAAGACAACCGAAACTATGCTAGAATGGCTAAAATGCCTATGTTTGAACCTTCAAACAGCCAGGAAGCCAAAGATATGGTTAAAGCTGCGGTTAAAATTTCAGAAGAATATGATACTCCTGTTATAATTCGCACTACCACAAGAGTTTCTCATTCAGAAAGCGTTGTTGAACTTGGCGAAAGAGAAAAAGCTCCAGAACGTGAATTTGAACGAAATATGGGCAAATACTGCGTTCTTCCTGCTATTGCTAAGAAACTTCATGAAAAAGTTGAAGAAAGAACAGCAAAATTAGAAAAACTCAGCAATAATTCTGAATTTAACAGAATAGAAGCTGGCGATAAAAAGCTTGGTATTATTGCATCTGGCATCAGCTACCAGCACGCAAAAGAAGCTTTCCCAAATGCTTCATTCTTAAAAGTTGGAATGAGCTGGCCTTTCCCAAATGAATTATTCAAAAAGTTTGCTTCAACAGTTGAAAAAGTAGTTGTAGTCGAAGAAAATGACCCGTTCCTTGAAATGGCTGTTAGAGCTTTAGGCATTGACTGCATTGGCAAAGACAGAATCCCAGCCTGTAGCGAATTGAACCCTGACATAGTTTATGAAGCTTTAAAAGAATTTTCTGACAAAGAAGCTCCTAAGTCAGCAAAACTTGTTTCTGGCGTAAAAATACCAGTAAGACCTCCTGTTTTGTGTCCAGGATGCCCACATCGTGGCGTTTTCTATACTCTTCGCAAGCTTAACTGCACTGTAACAGGCGACATCGGTTGCTATAGCCTTGGTGCACTTGCTCCACACAATGCAATGCACACAATAGTTTGTATGGGTGCTTCTATTACCAATGCTCTTGGTATGGAAAAGGCTATGAAAGAAAAGATTCATGGCAAGCTTGTTGCAGTAATTGGCGAATCAACCTTCATGCATTCTGGTATGACAGGCTTGTTAGATACTGTTTATAACAAAGGTCGCCATCTTACTATAATTCTTGATAACTCAATCACTGCAATGACTGGTCATCAGCCGAATCCCGCAAGTGGTAAGACTTTGAAAGGTGAACCAACAAAAGCTGTAAATCTCGAAGCTGTTTGTAAGGCTCTTGGAGTAGACCACGTTTATTCTGTAGACCCCTTTGATTTAAAGGGTTTGGAAGAAACCATCAAAACTGCTTTGGAAGACCCGAATCCAAGCGTTGTTATTACAAAACGTCCTTGCTTCCTCTTGAAGAGCTATAAACCAAAAACATTCAAAGTCAGCATTAACAGAGATAAATGTGTTAAGTGCGGAATGTGTATGAAGCTTGGTTGCCCAGCATTGGAAATCAATCCTGAAGATGGCAAGACTGTTATCAACTATGCTCTTTGTGTTCATTGCGGACTTTGTGCAAAGGTTTGCAGACCGGGTGCAATTACACAGGCTACTGAGGAGGCTAAATAATGACTACTACTAATATTTTACTTTGCGGTGTCGGCGGTCAGGGAACATTGCTTGCCAGTAACTTAATTGCAGACTGCGCAATGAAAGCTGGTTTTGATGTCAAGAAATCCGAAATTCACGGAATGGCTCAGCGTGGCGGTAGTGTTGTAAGCCATGTTAGATTTGGTGAAAATATAGCTTCTCCTATTATTAGAAAAGGCGAAGCTGATATAGTGCTTTCATTTGAAGAATTGGAAGCTATCAGATGGGCTGAATACTTAAAGCCTGATGGAATAGTAATAACTAACTCTCAAAAGATTCTTCCAATGTCTGTTTCTGCTGGTAGCGAAAAATATCCAGAAAACATTCCAGATATTCTTAGCCAGAGTTCTATTCAGAACATCTGTGTTGATGCTGTTGGTAAAGCTATGCAGCTAGGAAACCAGAAATGCCTTAATGTAGTTCTGCTTGGCGTGCTTGCTCACAAGCTTCCTATGATTGATTCTAATCTTTGGAAAGAAAGCATAAAAGAAAAGGTTCCTCAGAAATTGCAGGAATTGAATCTTAAAGCTTTCGACGCCGGCTGGTCAATGGCATAGTCAATGAGGCTTTTAGCCTCATTGAATTAAGAATTAGGAGTGAGGATTTAGGAATTAAACCTTCACTACCGAGGCTGTGCTAAAACTCGTAATTTGATGAAAAATCAGTATTTATTTGTTTGTTGCCTACCCATTGTCATAAACGTATAGCTTTCAGGGCTAAAGCCCATACGCTATACTTTTTATGACAAATGTGTAGCCAATTAGCACAACCTAATTTGAACTTAAAATTAGTTTTCGCACAGCCTCCCTCAATAATGGTTATACTACAAACTTGGCTGGCGACAATCACCACCAATCACCACCAATCACCCAACACCAATCACACCGCTAAGCGTAGCTTAGCTCAGTTTTCAGTTCCCTTAAGGTTATGACTACAAACCACCTACCAACACTGAATTTTCCTGGGGACAAATCTATTGCCCACAGGCTGGTCTTGCTGTCTTTGTTAACAGATAAAGATATTAAAATAGCAAATCTACCGACCAGCAAAGATGTTTTAACCTCTTTGAATATTGTTAAACAGCTTGGGGTGAAAGTTTCCTTTAAAAAAGAAAATGGTGGAGAAATTACATTTTTAAGCCCATTAAAAAACAAATCTTTTGAAAATGAAATAACCTTAGATTGCGGGAATTCAGGAACAACAGCTCGTTTGCTTTGCGGAATACTTTGTAACCTTAAAGGCAAATTTAAACTTATTGGCGATGAATCACTTTCGAGACGCCCTATGGAAAGGGTTGTAAGACCATTAGCTGATTTAATGGGAGTTAAAATAAAAAGCACTAATGATCATCTTCCCATATATTTAGAATCAGATGGGAAAACAAAACCAACAGAATTCTTTAATGAAACAGGCTCTGCCCAGGTTAAATCAGCTATTTTGTTTGCTGGATTAGCTAATCAATGCAAAACAAAGGTTATAGAAAAGATTGCAAGTCGTGACCACACAGAAAGATTGCTTAATTATTTGAATTTTGAAAATAGTCATTACAAGCCTGAGGCGTGGCAATCTACTCATTCAAATGATTTACTCTCAGCTCAAAATAAAATAATAGAATTTAATATTCCTGGAGACATAAGTAGTGCTGCCTATTTTGCAGTGTTGGCAGCTATTACAAAGCAAAAAATAACCTTCAAAAATATGCTGTTAAATCCTTTAAGAACAGGTTTCTTAAGGGTTTTGGAAAGAATGGGCGCTGTTGTTAAAGAAGAAATAATAGATGATAAATGGGAGCCTATCGGTAATTTATCTATTGAAGGTAGGGCTTTGCAGGCAATAGAGATTCTTCCGGATGAAATACCTTCTTTAATAGATGAATTGCCTATTCTAGCTATAGCAATGGCTTTTGCAAAAGGGAAGTCTACTCTTTCTGGCGCTCAAGAATTGCGTGTAAAAGAAAGCGACCGAATAAGTGGCTTAATAAGCCAGTTACAGAAAACTGGTATAAAATGCTCTGAAAAGAGTGATGGTTATGAAATTACTGGCCCAAATACCATAATTAGTGCTGAATTAGACTCTTTTAACGACCATAGATTAGCTATGAGTTTCGCTATTCTTGAATATTGCTCAAAAGTTAAAATGAAAATAAAGGGTAGCGATTCTGTGAATATTTCTTTTCATGAATTTTATGAATATTTTAAATATATTTGCTGAATCTGACAGTGGTTCCAAAACCAGGCTTTGATTCCATAAAAAATTCGTCTGTAAGAAGTTTCATTAAGCCAAGTCCTCGGCCTCTAGTTGATGATATGCTTTTAAGATTGGTTGGCACTGAAACTTTGTTCATGTCGAAACCCTGCCCACGGTCTTTTATAGAGATTTCTAGTTTGTCATCGTAAACTAGAAATTTGATTTCTAGCTCAGTATCTTTCTTGCCTTCTGCACCATGTTCAATTGCGTTTACATAAGCTTCATCTACTACTAATGCCAGGTCGAAGATTTGTTCGTCATCAAACCCCATTTGCTGTGCGATTTCTTCTGTCTTTTTGCGCACAGAATCTAAATAGCGTGTGGAAAAAAGGTTCATAACTATTTCTTCTTGTGGAACCTTTTCGATGATCATGATACCCCTCGCATTTTTTTATTCTATTTTAAATATATCACAAAAAAAGCCCTCATAACAACCTCAACTTTTAGGGATTACAAGGCAAAATGAACAGGGCAAATTGCTCAAATCTGGGAAAAAAAGATATTATTGGCGAAGTAACCAAAGACAATATCCCTATTTTTCATATTAAAACAATTACTCCAGCCGATACAGAAATTATTAAGAAAATATCATTGGAACCAATGGTTTCCAAAATTTCGACTGTTAGTAATGATATAGAATTCGAATATTCTGGTTCCGAAGAAGAAGCTTGTAAATTATTAAGTAAATTGCTAGAATAAGGACTTCGAATTAATTCGTTCGGTTTTAAGAAAGAGGATTTAGAATCTGTATTTACGAATATAACAAATGGAAAGGTTCAATGAATAATTGCTGGGATAAGCTAGAAGATACTATTAACCCTATATTATTTAAAGATTTAAGAAAAACCCTAAGATCAAAAGAGTTTTGGCCTCAAATAATTTTTCTTGTTATCGTTTATGTCCTCCTATTTGCGGTAATAATTTTTGATAATCCCAAAGACATTAACCATATAAATACTTGTTTTAGAGTTTTAGGGTTTATTTCCCTTATTGCTATAGTAATCATACCCTTAGAACTTCGCAAATTATCAATTCAAGATGTTAATGAGGATAATATTTATTATATTTTTATGACCAATGTAACAGCTTCTAAATTTATAAACGGGAAATTAGCCTTAGGAATTATTTATGCTGTTATATTATTTATTAGCACTGCTCCTATTTATTTATATGTCTATTTTTCAAAAGCAATAGATGCTTACAGATTAATAAGAGTTTTCTATCATAGTTGTATTTTTTCTGTACCTGCTATGGTGCTTTTTATTGGTGAAGGGATTATTGGTAGAAAAAATGGCAAAACAAGTATTATGGCAAATGGAAAGTCTATAATATGGGTTTTATTTTTTTCAGGTTTTTTATTCCTTCGTTTTATAGTAGTTGAATTAATTCGAGATTTTGAATATTCAGATATTTTTATTGTTGTTAAAATAGATTTATTATTATTATTTATTCTCTCCATATTTACTGTAGCAACCTATATTTCCATATATTCTTTAATAACAAAAACTTATCCGATGTCCGAAATCAGTTCTTCTTTTGTCTTTAAAATTCGTAAAGATATTTCTCAAAAATATCTTAAGAAAGAAGTAGAAAAAACTTCAAATTTTGAAGATAAGCCTAATTCGCAAAATGCATCAAATACTAATAATAAAACTGAAAAAATTAATAATGATAAATTAATAAATAAACCAATAACCCCCAAAAATACCAGTTTAGATAAAGAATTGAAGCCTTTACCAATAATTGATGATTCACCTGAATTAAAACTGTATAATACAAAATTAACATCACGTAAAAAAGAAAGATATAGCATTGAAAGCTATTTTAAAATCTTCCTAACATTTTTATGTATTATAGGATTTTTTCTTGTTTCAAGAAAAAATCAGCTAGGTGATTTTTTTACAAATTCTTATTTAGTTTTCTTCCCGATTATCGCTGTGTATTTACACAGCAGAGATAAAAAATATGATAATAGAAGCAAATTAGAAATACCTACTTCTAGTTTCAAAAAAATAATTAAATTCCCATTCGTTAGTGGATATGCCAATGGTGTCGTTTGGCTTTCGATAATGAGTATTATTTATCTGAGCGTATACTTTTTAACCTATGGAGCATATGAAATTAAACCAAGAGTGATATATAAAGCAAATGATTTTTTTCAGGGTGGTTTCTTTGTTTTTATGGGTTTTATACTAAATACATCCAGTTGGTGTTTTATAGGACGATTTATAGCTGATTATTTTTTAAAGGAAGTTAAAAAAGAAAATAAAGTTCTTGCTTCAACTTTTTTTCTAACTTTTGGGTCTTCCCTTTTGGCTTTTATTTTACCCCAAAATTCTAAGCCCTTATCTCTGCTTAACCATATACTTCCATCAATGCCTTTATTGGTAGACCAGGAATTCTTTAATAATAGCCTGGCTTTTAATTGTAGTATCATCTTTTTTATTATAACTATAATTCCTTGCTTGAAGACTATCTATGAACAAACGAGAAGTTATTTCTCTTCTAACAAATAGTTATTGATGTTGGTTTTGTTGTAAGATATAAGACCATAGATGGAGACTATAACTACATGATCTGCCCCCACGCAGATGGGGAAAGTGGCGCTGAAAGCGACGAAAGGGGTCTTGCTAGCGTTAGCTAGCTTTTAGAGACAAGAGATTTGAGGATTGTTTCCACTTTCAACTTCCTTGACCTTTGATGGTTAGAGTGGCATAATAACAGAAAACTCAAGCAGTAATGGAGCAAAAAGTGACTTTATTCCAAGGCAAAACCTTAATGATTACAGGTGGAACAGGTTCCTTTGGGAATGCTGTTCTTAACAGATTTCTATCAAGTGACATTGGTGAAATCCGCATTTTTTCACGAGATGAAAAAAAGCAAGATGATATGCGTCATGAATTTCAGGTTAAAATGCCTGAATATGCTGAAAAAATCAGCTTTTACATCGGTGATGTAAGAGACCTGCAATCTGTAAAAAATGCAATGAATGGAGTCAACTTTATTTTCCACGCTGCTGCTTTGAAGCAAGTTCCTTCATGCGAATTTTTCCCAATTGAAGCAGTAAAAACAAATGTTTTGGGAACAGAAAACGTTCTTACAGCAGCGATAGATGAAGGAGTAGAAACAGTAGTCTGTCTTTCTACTGACAAAGCCGCTTACCCGGTTAACGCAATGGGCACTTCTAAGGCTATGATGGAAAAGGTCGTTGTTGCCAAAAGCAGAACTACAAATAAAACAAAGATCTGCTGCACAAGATATGGAAACGTAATGTGCTCTAGAGGTTCTGTGATTCCACTTTGGATAGACCAGATAAGGGCTGGCAACCCAATAACAATTACAGACGGCTCTATGACCAGATTTATTATGTCTTTGGAAGAAGCTGTAGATTTGGTTTTATTTGCTTTTGAAAAAGGCAACTCTGGCGATATTCTTGTTCAAAAGGCTCCTGCCTGCACGATACAAACTCAGGCTGAAGCTGTTTGTGAACTGTTCAAAGCTGATAAGAAGAATATTAAGGTTATTGGCATACGTCACGGCGAAAAAATGTATGAAACTCTTTTGACCAATGAAGAATGCGCTCAGGCTATTGATTTAGGTAATTTCTATCAGGTCCCATGCGATAGAAGAGGCTTAAACTATGATAAATACTTCATTAAGGGCGATGCAAAACGCAATACGCTAACAGAATTTAATTCCAATACAACTAAGCTTTTAAATGTTGAAGAAGTTAAACAGAAGCTTCTAGAGCTTGATTACATTAGAAATGAGTTGAAAAAATGACTGAATTTAAAAATAATGGCAAACTAAAACTCTTGATAATTGTTGGAACAAGACCTGAAATAATCAGACTTTCAGCGGTAATTACAAAATGCCGTCAATATTTTGATGTAATTCTTGCTCACACAGGTCAGAACTACGATTATAACCTCAATGGCGTTTTCTTCAAAGATTTGAAGCTTGAAGACCCTGAAGTTTACATGGATGCTGTTGGCGAAACTTTGGGTGATACTATGGGCAATATCATTGCTGCTTCTTATAATCTTATGGTGGAAATAAAGCCAGAAGCGGTTTTAGTGCTTGGCGACACAAATTCATGCCTTTCAGTCATTGGTGCGAAACGTCTGCATATTCCTATTTTCCATATGGAAGCTGGCAATCGCTGCAAAGATGAATGTTTGCCAGAAGAAACCAACCGCAGAATTGTAGATATTATATCAGATGTTAATATGGCTTATTCTGAACATGCAAGACGCTATCTTGCTGAATGTGGCTTGCCAAAAGAAAGAACCTATGTCACAGGTTCCCCGATGGCGGAAGTTTTGAAAAATAATTTAGAAGAAATCAAGACTTCTGATATTCACCAAAGACTGGGGTTAGAAAAAGGCAGATATATATTGCTTTCTGCTCATCGTGAAGAAAACATCGACACTGAAAAGAACTTTATAAGTCTTTTCACGGCTATAAACAAAATGGCAGAAAAGTATGGTATGCCGATTCTGTATAGTTGCCACCCACGTTCTAAGAAACGCTTGGAAGCTAGTGGTTTCAAACTGGATTCAAGAGTCATTCAGCACGAACCTCTAGGTTTTCACGACTATAACTGCTTACAGATGAATGCTTTCTGCGTAGTTTCTGATTCAGGCACACTTCCAGAAGAATCTAGCTTCTTTACTTCTGTAGGTTATCCATTTCCGGCTGTTTGCATAAGAACTTCAACAGAACGACCAGAAGCCTTAGATAAAGCCTGTTTTATTCTTTCTGGAATAGATGAAAAGGGTTTGTTGCAGTCGGTTGATACGGCAGTAGAAATGAATCAAAGTGGCGATTATGGAATACCCGTTCCAGACTACATCGAAGAAAATGTTAGCACCAAGGTTGTAAAGATTATTCAATCTTACGTTGGTGTTGTTAACAAAATGGTTTGGAGAAAGTAGAATTATTTCTTGTTCTTTTGGGCTTTTCTTTTCTTGTATAGCCAAATAATCTCTTTATAAAGGTTCTTTTCAAAAAGTAAGGCAGTAACTGCCCAAATAAGCCTATATGGCTTAATATCTATTTGCCAAAGGGCTTTGGAATAAATACTGACTTCTGGTCTGTTTGGAAAAACTGGAACTGGCTCAAAATTTAAGCCATATCTTTTGGCAAAACCAACAGTGGGCACCATATATCCAAAGAACATACCAGTTAAATAGTGTTCGTCTAGTGAGTATTCAACTTTTAAATAGGCTTCGTGAAATCTAAAGCCTTTTTTGCCTCTATTCCAAAATCTCTGGGCTACAGGCCATAAAGAGTTCCATTTTTGCTTTACTAATATTATAGTTGAACGAAGTTTTTCGTATCTTCGATTAAAGTCTTGCTTGAATTTGCGAAGCTTGGCGTTAAAATCAACTTTTTTATTTTTGCTTTCAAGTTTTTTCTTTTCATCTTCCTCAAGAATACTCTGTAATTGGGCAAGTTGCTCTGGAGTCACTTCTATTTTGGGTTCGACTTCTTCTTGATTATTTTCTTCTTCAACCTTTTCTTCGATTGTAGGTTCTTCTGGTGGTTGATTTGTTGTTTTATCTAAAGTATCTTCTTCTGATACTTTTTGTTCTTCAACAGGAGTTTCAGATACTGGTTCTTGTGGTTTTTCTGAAGCTTCGGTGGTATTTTCTTGAATCGTAGTCTCAGAAGCTTTTTCTTTTAACTCTTCTTGTTGTAATTCCTCAATTAGGCTTTCTTTTGTTATATTTTCATTTGTTTCTTCTTTGCTTTCACGAAAGTCTGAAATAGCTTTTTCGTTTGAGTCTTTGGGAAGGTTTGCATCGAACTCTTCTGGCTTTTCGTATTGGCGTTTGTTTGCTTTATCTTCTATGACGCTTTCTCTTTGTAAAAGCTTTTTAAATCGCCATATTTCAAGCCAAACGTCTTGAGTATGGGGTGATGCAATATAACGAAGATGAACCAGTCCAAAAAAATAACTTAGATTTGCTTCACCACGCTGTCCTTTTAAAGAGCCTCTTCCTTTAAGAGTAATGTAAATAGGGTGGAAAACAACAATTAAAAGAGCAATAAGACCTAGACTTAAACCAAGTATAAGTCCATATTTGATTATTAACCAGGTTATTGCCCAAAATTCGCTCATGTTGTAATTATACCCTGTTCCAATGGTTTCACTTTTATTTCAAACTCTTTTTCGGGACCGAAAACTTCGCCGTCTAATTCATAATAAGTAGGTTCGGAAGCAGTGACTTTGAAATATTTTCCAGTAGTTTTTACTGCCATTTCTGGGAAATCACCTTTGCCGTAAGCGTATTTGATAAGCTTAAGCAATGACAAAAAACTGAATTTCTTGAGAAGAACCAAATTTATTATTCCATCATCATGACGGGCTTCTGGAGAGAAATATAGCTCACCACCATATCTACGCATATTGGCGAAAATTGCAAAATGACCGCTAAGCTTTTCCCCATTATCACATTCAATTGTTAATTCAGAAGGTTTGTAGGTTAGAAGTGTTTTAAACAAAGCAACTGCATAGGCTACTTGCCCCAAAACAGATTTGAGTCTTTTTGAAACAGAATTAGCTACTACAGCATCGAAGCCTATTCCAGCAACAAAAGCGAATTTCTTGCCACAGCAGACACCTAGGTCGATTTTTTGCAAAGCTCCTGTTAACAATAGTTTAAAAACATCTATAATTTTCTTGGGAAAACCCAGTTCCTTAGCTACAACATTAGCTGTTCCAATAGGGATAAGACCCAGATTTGCATTATCTGCAAGATTATTTAACGCTAAGTTCAAAGTTCCATCACCGCCAGCTACAGCAACAAGAGTTTTAGAATCAGCACTTAATTCTTTTACCTTTTCAGAAAAGTCATCTATATTTTTTGTATAGATGAGCTGGCAGGGTTTGAATTTATTAATATGCTCGCAAGCTTTTTGCAAATCAGTATTATTTAAATGATTTGATTTTGCTGCAGAATTAATTAATATAAATATTTTTTCGAAATTCATTTGGTATTTCCTTGAACCTAACCTATTATTATGCCATGAATAAAAATAAAAGGCAAAATAAGTTTTAACCCGATTTTTGTTAATCTTATGCTTGATACAGAGTTTATATTTGTATATTATAAGAAAGTAAAGAATTTACTATTTATAGACTAAATAACAAATGTTTGTTGTTAGTAAAAAGACATCAGATGAGTCAAAAAAGAATTCAAACTAATAAAATATTGATTTTGTTGTTTTTTTTGCTTGTTTTCGCCAAAGTTTCTTTTGGACAATATGCTAATTTTAGATTAATAGAACCTCGTGAAGGGAATGAACCACTACCGAAGGCGATAGCTTGGGCTAAAGGTAAAGCTCACGCTTTGATTTTTTACAAAGATGATAGAATCAATGCTGTTGAAAAAGCCCATCTAGACAATGAGTGGAGCGTAAAAGAAATAAAGCGTGAAAGCATTATTTTTGGCAGAACTTCTCAAAAAAGGTTTATAGAATACTATATAAATTCTGATAAAAGACCAAACAAAAGGTATAGTTCATGTTCTTTTTTCTGTTCGCCTATAACTCTTTGGGAAGCTGTACATCTGCTTTGTGATGCTTTTGAATTTAATTGTGTTATGCATAATGTTTGTGGTGGGTCTGTCTCGGTTCAAAGAAATGCAGAAAGTTTTTATGGGCTTTTGAATGTTATTATTCCGACGGGTGTCATTACTCGATTAGAAGGCAATACGCTCTTTGTTCTTCCTCTGAATATACCTAATGAAAAGCCTCAAGCAATATTAGATAGAAGAAGAAAATTTAATTATAAAATGTTATCAATGCGTTTCCCTGGACTAGAAAAAGAAGGGACAGTAATTTCAGTAGGAAACGACATTCAATATGTTTTGCGAGTTATATCTTTAGGAGGCAAAGTTCCTATTAGTTTCCCTAAAGACTTGCATTTTTCTGTTTATTCAAACTATAAAAAAGTGCCTTTTCATAAGATTTTATGTGATATTGTCTATACAAACCAATGTGTAATCGTTGAAAGAGAAAGAGGCTTAGAAATTATTCCTTGGCCGGCTAATCAATATCCTGTGAACAATAATGTTTATGGTTGTGATGGTTATCCTCCTTTACCACCTTTGAAAGATTTAATAACAGTCGATCCTGAGTATATTGATTTGAAATCAGGCTCAGGTCCTTATCCTCCTCCCTTGATTGATGACCCAACAATAGGACCTGCTCCAGTCGTGCGTTCTATGGGCTATTTTAGTGACGAAAATGGACATCCGATTGTTGTGCAGCCATATCCAGCGGTTCCTTATAATTCAAACTCTTCAGGAGATAGCGAATGAGCACCAAAGTTTCATTACAAAAATGTGATTCTTACGATGAACTCGAGGTGGCGTCTGCAATAAAAGCTTTGTTAGAGCCATTAGGAACTATGTCAGCTTTTGTAAAAAAGAATGATAGGGTTCTTATAAAGCCTAATATGCTTAGTTGTAAAGAACCTGAAAGAGCTGCAACAACTCATCCTTCCGTTATAAAGGCTGTAGTAAAAGAATGTTTTGAAGCCGGTGCTTCTGTTGTTTGGGTTGGAGACAGTCCGCCAGCTATTTTTGGAAGAACTGAAGATTTTTGGAATAAAACTGGTTTTGCCAAAGCTGCAGAAGAAGCTGGTGGCGAAATGCTATGTTTTGAAAAAGATGAAAAAGCCAATATTTCTTTTAAAGTTTTTGGGAAAGAGATAACAGCTTCCGTAATTAAAAAGGTTTTTGATGCAGATATTGTAATCAGTCTTTCAAAAATGAAAACCCATAATCTTACAAGAATTACTGGGGCTGTAAAAAATCATTTTGGCTTTATTCCCGGCTTTTCAAAAGCTCTTTGGCATAAAAAATTTACTAAAGTTAACGAGTTTTCTGCATTTGTAACAGAGCTTGCAAAATCTTTACCTGTAAAATTGCATATAATGGATGGAATTGAAGCTATGGATTTGCAAGGTCCAGCCAGTGGTAGAGTTAAAAAGAACAATGTTTTAATAGCTTCAGATGACCCAGTAGCGGTAGATATGGGGTTTTGCAAAGTAGTTGGATTAAAACCTGAGTCTGTTCCTATAATGCAATATTGTAAAAAAATAGGGTGGGGACCAGATTCTTTTGCTGATGTAGACTTTGTTGGAACAAAAGTTGAAGATTGTATAGTAAAGGGGTATGTTGTGCCTCCTGCTCCACCAGTATATTTGATTCCTGATTTTGTGTTGGAATTAATCAGAAAAATGATTTGGACAGGACCTAACTTAAAACCTAATAAATGCGTAAAATGTGGAAGATGTAAAAGTATTTGTCCTGCAAAAGCAATAGAAGTTGGAAGTAATGGAGCAGGTTTTAACAGAAATAAATGTATTTCTTGTTTCTGTTGTATGGAAGTTTGTCCTGTTGAAGCAATAGAAATGAAAGCTAGCCCTCTAATGGCTATAATTCTAAAACTAAGAAATGTTAGAAATGTTTTGAGTAGAAATAGAAAAAATGAGTAAAAAACATTTTGATTTTATAGATAGGTTATTGGCGAAATTTTTGGAATTATTCGCAAAAAAGAGTGTTGTTTTGACTTCGAGTCAGAAAAGACGATTTGCTTCGCTTCTAACAAGGCTGATTATGCCTTTTAAGTTTTCTCGTAAAGACTACGTGAAAAACATATTGATAGAAACACTGGGAGTTGATGAAAGTGAAGCTGAGAAGCTAAGAAGAGAAAGTTACGAAGCCTTTATTTATAACTCTTTTGAAATGGCAAAGATTAGATATATTAGTGATGAAGAGTTTTTAAATGTTCTTGAAGTTGAAGGCAAAGAGAACTTAGAAGAAGCTTTGAAAAGAAACAAGGGAGCTATTATTATTTCTGGTCATTTCGGACTTTGGGAGTATGTTCCTCAGTGGGTTGCCTTGCAGGGACATAATGTTACCACTGTTGTCAGAAGACAAAACAATAAATATGCTGATGAATGGTTTGAAGAAATGCGCCACAGCCATGGTGGTAAAACTACAGATTCTGGAATGGGCTTAAGAGATATTCTTAGAACTTTGCGTAACGGTGATGTTCTTGGTTTAATGGTTGATCAAGACAATGGGAAGAAAGGCATTTTTGTTAAATTCTTGAATAAATGGTGTTCTGCGCCTGTTGGTCCTGCTCTGATTTCTTTAAAAACCAAAGCACCTATTGTTCCATTCTATGTTTTACCTAGATATAACGGAAAACATTATTTCAAAATTTACCCAGCATTTTACCCGGAAAACTATGAAAACAACATAGAAGGACAGCAAAAGCTTACTGCTGATTATACAGCCCTACACGAAAAGATGATAAGAAAATACCCAGAACAGTGGTTTTGGATGCATAGAAGATGGAAAACACGACCAGAAGATTGTCCCGATAACCCTTGGGCAAAACTTGCTAAAGACTGATTTATTCTCTATTCCAAGAATCAATTGTTAAATTGTAACAGGCTAGCATTGCAAGAATTTTGGCTTTGTCTTGAGGAGAAGAGGCCATATTTTCCCAGCGAAGCTTAAAGTTCTTATCATTTGATGAATTGCTGCTTTTTACAAATGAATACAAATCATTGTTATTTGCAACTCTAGATTCATATCTTGCGGATTTGGTAGGCCAGCCTAATGTCAGCAATCCTTTAAGTCTATAGGCTGGAATAGAAGAAATACCAGCAATACCAATTCTTATAGATTTCTTTAAGTCTGTAATAGTAAATTTTGAGTATAAATGGTTAGCAATTGAAGCCTTAATTCGTGATAAATAAGCGGGGACTTTTTCTTCAGGGCAATAAAAGCTTATAACCAAGCTATCAGATGGCTTTTTATCAATGGTTATTGGTACATTGATTTGTAAAGTATTGGAAATATGGCTTTCAATGCTTGATAAAATTTGGTCATGCCCATTTATGCAAACTGCAATTATACTGTCTTCCTTGAAACTTTCATCATTACAAGCATAAATTGCAGGAAATGTGTCCGCAGATAAATTAAAATTATGTTCTGATATAGAAGAGAAAATTTGGATTTCTTTGGTGTAATCAGGTTTCTTGAAGTCTAATCTAGTAGGAGTGCTCTCAAAACCAACTCCATTCCAGTGTTTACACCAGGCATCAAACATCGCCTTTTTGCTATAATCTCTTTTATCGTTTTTCATTACTTCTAGCAGCTTACTAGCCCAAGTAGACCATTCTTTAGAACTAATAGAGGAAATAGCAGAATCTATGCTTTTGCACATTTCCAAATATTTGTTATAAATGTCTTCATTTTTGTCTATATCGCAGTAAACAGCAAGAACAAGACCCTTGGTTGTGTTAAATAGCTCAATAGAAAACTTTTGATTGGTTACATCATCATAGATAAACCTGTTTTTAATAAGGCTAGCGGAAATAAAAGTTTCATGATTTAATTGATTCCAACAAAGGAAATTAGCCAAAATCGGCTTATTTACATTCTGTATTTTCGGGGTTTGTTTGTTAGTTGTTTGAGTTTTTTTGTAGATATTACAATAGTCTTCTATGAAATCTCGTCTAAATCTTTTTATTGGTTGAATATTAGTAGCAGATTCTTGTTCTTCAATATTAGTTATATTTGCATTTTGATTGATTTCTTCTATAACTAAATGATTGGTATAATAGTCTTTTTCTTCGTTTCCAAAAGAGTTGAAAAATCTTATACTCACTGGTTTGAAAGTTGAATATATTGAATCAGAGTCTATAAAAAATTGATATAATCTATCTGCTGGTTTAATATCTGTTTTTGGCTTTTTTATAACATTCTCAGCTTCTTTTAAAGCTGTTATTAAGAATGTTTCGGTTAATTGATAGAGTTCCTCAAGACTTTGAGGGGAACTAATACTAATTTGTATTCCGCTTAGATTCTGACTAATAGACCAAAGAGCTCCGGAGGCTTCTAGCTTTTCCGATAAATTAGATTGTTTTTTTACGGTATTAGAAAAAACATCAAAAAGCTCATTGGTGTAGTTTAAATTGTTTACAACAAGAGGTGAAAAAGTTATGACAACACGATTGGTTTCTGTTTTATTGGTTGCTGCAAAACAGGGAATTGTGGCAATAACTATAATAAAAGCCACCAAAAGACTTAATATCTTTTTCATTTAATCTCCTCTTGCTGTAAAAATACTAACCATCAAAAGTTAATAATGGTTAGTATTATAAAACCTTACTTTGACTTAGTTCTAATTATTTTTAAGGGTTCGTAATCTATTTCAGGAATTTCTTTTAAGTATTCCATATATTCGATAACGGCATCCCTCATAATAATTCCAGTATCTTTAATAGAAATTGGTTTTGCAAAGAAAACATCGCCACCATCATTACCATCTGCGATAAAGCTGGTAACAGCTATTTTGTATTCCTTGTTTGGATCAATTGGTTGACCATTCACTCTAATATTTTTGGCTTTATTTTCATCAACATAGAGTTCGCCAGTTACGCCAGAAAAAACAGTAGAACTTTGTTTTTCCCAGATTTTTGCAGCATGGTCGAAAAGCCCTGGTAGCTGGTCACCCTTAAGAGTAAAGACGATGATATTGTTATCAAATGGAAGCATAGTGTGAATATCGCCAACTTTTATGTCGCCAGGAGCTATTCCGCATCTTACACCTTTAGCGTTAACCATACCAATATCAGCTTTAGCAACATATTTTAAGCTTTCACAGGTAAATATGCCTGCTGGGCACATTTTTTTGCTTCTCATGCTTTTTTCGTAAGGAAGACCTTTTTCAGAATGTGCTATTACTGTATTTATGGCTTTAAGACGTCTATAATCGTAATATTTAACAAGATGTTTTATTAAGTGAGGAGCAAATTTTTCGTGGTCTGGGCGAACTTCTATTAGACCGCCATCCCAGCTTTTGATTTTTTTGTTATCATCGAAAATGAAATCTACACGACCAAGATAATGACCCCATTCATAAGCTTCTGTAAAAAGGGTTCCGCCTAGTCCATTATCATAATTACCGGCAGTTTTATTGTGTTTTATTAATTCTGGTCTCATAATCTTAGAATGAGTATGACCGCCTATAACTATGTCTAATTCTGCAACGCTGGCAGCTAGTTTTCTGTCGTTTTCAACTTCTGAATGGGAAATAACGACTAGCAAATCAACATAAGGTCTGATTCTTTTAGCTGTTTCACGAATGGTTTCGGTATCATCTAAAAGTTTCATTTTGTTAGTCACTTTGATATTGCAATCTCCCCAGTTGTCATGCCCAACTCTGCCTATAACACCTATTTTAATGCCATTTCTTACAAAAACAGAATAGGGTTGGAAAACGAGCTTTTTACCGTCGGGCCAGGCTACATTGCAGGCAAGAAGTTTTAATTGGGTCTTATCAAGCATTTCTAAGAGGTGTTCAATGCCCAAATCTAGTTCATGGTTACCCATGGTTGTAGCGTCTAGACCTATAGCTTTTGCTGCTCTGTAACAGGCTTCCCCTTTAAAGAGAGTGAAAAAGGTAGTTCCCTGAAAAATATCACCGGCATCAAGAAGCAGTGGGTTATTGCCTTCTTTTTTTATTAATTCAATAAGACCTGCTCTGCGAACAATGCCGCCGCAATTTGTGCCGTGATCAGGATCATCGAAAGGAATCAAATGAGCGTGAGTATCGTTTGTGTGAAGAATAGTAACTTTTGTATCTGCAAATACAGGGGCAATGCCCAAAGCTACTGTTAAAAACAATATGAAAAGAATTATTTTTTTTCTATTTAGCATGTTGTTTCCTTTTTTAAAAACAAGAATTTATATTTCTTCTAAGTTATTAACCTTTATTGATGTATTTATTATTGGCTACATTTACTTTAAATTAGCTAAGAATGCAGCAACTAGTTCGTAAACTTTTCCTACAGATGGCAAATAAAGTCTTTCAGTAGGAGAGTGAATATCAACAGCATCAGGACCTATTGAAATCATTTCCATACCAGGGTGTTTATCGCCAATTATTCCACATTCTAGACCTGCGTGTATGGTCACAATCTTTGGCTCGGTCTTGAAAAGCTTTTCATATATTTCCTGGCATTGTTTAACTAATTTAGAATCAAAATTTGGACGCCAAGGAACGTAACCATTTCCACTCCAAACGTGAGCACCAGCTAATCTTCCAACAGATTCAACCCTAGATGTGATTGCATCACGTCGGCTTATTATGCTACTTCTTTGACTTGTTTGTACAAGTAACTGACCATCAACAACTTTAACTATTGCCAGATTAGAAGAAGTTTCTGTCAAGTTCAACTTTTTAATTGTGCTTGCTACACCATGAGGAATAGCTCTTAAGAAATCTAAAACTTTAACGCTAAGCCAAGAAAGCATTGCACGTCTATCTTCAGGTTCAAAACCTTCGTCTAGAACTAACAAAATATTCGGGTCTGTATCAGTAAATTCGCTTTTTATTGTAACAGCCATATTTCTTGCTAGGTTTTCAATTTCTTCTTTGTCTGCTACTGGAGCAAAAAATGTGGCTTCACAATCTCTTGGGATTGCGTTATGAGCGGTGCCACCATGGATATTGATAATTCTAATATCACTGATTTCTGCAAGATTTTGTAGAATTCTAGCAAGAACTCTAATTGCGTTAGCACGTTCACAATGAATGTTTTCACCTGAATGACCACCAGTGCAGCCTTTAATTTTCATTAAGAAAGGTATGTAGTCATTGGGAACTTCATCGTATTCCAAATCTAATGCCAAATGAGTATCTTTACCGCCTGCACAGCCGATTGTAAATACTCCTTCGTTTTCAGAATCTAGATTTATCAGATATTTACCGGTTAAGAATCCGTCTGCTAAACCGTTAGCACCAGTTAAACCACGTTCTTCGTCGATAGTGAACAAAAGTTCTAGATCGGGGTGCTTAACAGATGGATCAGTAACTAATGCCATAGATATAGCTAAAGCTACTCCATCATCAGCTCCAAGAGTAGTGTTGTCTGCTCTAAGCCATTCACCTTCAAAAATAGTTTTTATTGGATCTTTAGTAAAATCGTGGTTTGAATCAGGAGTCTTTTCACAAACCATGTCCATGTGACCCTGAAGAACTATTGAAGGATTCTTTTCCATGCCTTTTGTGGCAGGGACTTTTATCAATAAGTTGCCTGTCTGATCAACATAGTTTTCAAATTTGTTTTTGTTAGCCCAGTTAACCATAAATTCACGAATTCCAGCTTCATTACCAGATCCTCGTGGAACCTGACATATCTGTTCAAAAAAATGGATTACATTTTTAGTGTTTGTATCCATTTTATAAGTTTTTGCTTCATTGGTTTTACTCATTTCCAACTCCCTTTTTGGCATACAATTTAGGTAATTATATCACAGTTTTATTAAGCTTATACATTTTATTTAGCTATAAAATTTATGAGTTAATTCTTAATCTAATAGACAAACTCAATTTTCACCTTTTATTGAGCCATAGCTTTCAACAATATTATAAAGTGCAGGAATAATAAACAGGGACAAAGTTGTGGAAGACATCAACCCAAACACAACAACAGAAGCTAATGGGCGTTGAACTTCCGAGCCAATTCCATTAGAAATAAGCAGAGGAAGCAACCCAAGCAAAGTTGTAACTGTAGTCATAAGAATTGCTGGCAATCTGTCTTCACAGCCTTGATTGATAGTATCTTCTGTAGAAAGGCCCTTTTCTTTCAAGTTGTTGAAACAGTTAATCATAACCATTCCGTCAAGCATTGCCATACCAAACAAAGCAATAAAGCCAATTGATGCGGGAACAGACAAATAGAGATTCATAACAATTAATCCAACAACTCCGCCAATCATAGAAAGAGGAACCATCATAAAAATAATCAGAGCACTCTTTAACGATGCAAAACTTAGCCAAAGCAGAATAAATACAGAAGCAATAGCTATAGGTACTATAATACAAAGCTTAAGCATAGCTCTCTGCTGATTTTCAAACTGACCGCCATATTCGATTGAATATCCAACAGGCAGAGTTATATTCTCAGAAATTGCTTTCTTTATATCTATAAGAGTGCTTCCGATATCTCTATCTTTTATATTGCCTTGAACAACCCATCTGCGTTGATTATTTTCTCTATTAATCTGAATAGGGCCTACAACCTTCTTTATTTCAGCAATTTGTTTAAGCTGAATTAAGCTGTTATTATTAGTGCTGATAAGCATATTTCCGATTGATTCAGGATCATTTCTGAATTTTTCCTGGTAGCGCAGATTGATACTAAATTTTCTGTTGTTAAAGAAAACTTCGCCAATATTTTCTCCACCAATAGCATATTCCACCATTTCAAGCAGATTATCAACACTGACACCATGTCTTGCACAGGCTTTTCTATCGGCAATAACCTGAATTTGAGGCTGTCCAAAACTTTGTTCAATAGAAAGGTCGGTTAAACCTTTGATTTTTTCTATCTTATGATGAATTTCTTCAGCAATGCTTTGAAGTTTATTGGTATCAGGCCCATAAACCTTAATTGCAAGCTGGCTTTTAATACCTGAAATAAGTTCATCAAAAGAGTTTTGAATAGGTTGAGTAAAATTCAGATTAATTCCAGGAATTTTATTCATTTCTGCTCTAAGAGAATCTACTAGTTGTTTTTTACTAGTGTTTTTGCTGAATATCAATTCAGGATAAAGCTCTATCTGAATTTCACCATAATTTACAGGATGCGGATGACTACCTGCCTCTGGTCTGCCAATTCTGGATACAACCTCTCTAACTTCTTTATGCTTTTTCGCCAATGAACTTAGTATTTTAACTATATTGGTAGCTTTTTCCAAAGAGATTGAAGGAGCCATATTAACCCCTACAAAAATAGAGCCTTCTTCCAAAGTCGGAATAAATTCTGTTCCAACCTGGGTTAACGCATATAATGATGTTCCAAGGCAGATTAGAGCTATAATTATAACTAGTTTGCTATGTTTTATTGTCCAATGTCTCATTGGCTTGTAAATTCGTCTCAAATTCCTCATTACAAAAGTATCTTCATCTTTGTCGTTTTTAACTTTAAGGAAAATGCATGAAATACTTGGAATTATCAGCAAAGCAACAAGTATTGAACCAACCATTGCAGCCGATATAGTGAAAGCCATAGGTGAAAACATTTTGCCTTCATAGTTTTCAAGGGTCAGAAGAGGCGTAAAAACTATTATTACAATTATTCCAGAAAATAAAATAGGGTTTGCGACTTCTTTTATTGCGGCAGAAATAATCTTAAATCTAGAAGTATCTTTATTCTTTTTAAGACCAGAAAGTATTGATTCCATCATAACAATAGAACCGTCACAAAGCATACCAACGGCAACAGCAATACCTCCGAGAGACATAAGATTAGCGGAGACTCCGAAATAATTCATAATCATTACAGCAATAAAAGCACAGAGAGGCAAAGATATAACTACTATAAGTGTTGTACGCCAATTTCCGATAAATAAAAGCAAAACAGCCACAACCAGCAGAGCACCTTGCCATATAGCATTAATGACCGTATTTGTTGCATTGTTTACCAGTTTCGCCTGGTCATAGTAAGGCACCAATTCAACACCTTTTGGCAGGTTTGTCTTAATTTGTTCGATTTTATCGTAAAGACGGCTGATTACCTTTGAAGTATTTGTTCCATAAAGCTTAAGAACAATGCCTGAAACCACTTCTTCACCTTCATCTTTTACGACTGCACCGCGTCTTATCTCATTTCCAAAATCAATTTCAGCGATACTGCTCAATAATACTGGATTGCCATCTGTTGTTTTTATAGGAATACTGCTCATTTCCTCGATAGAGTCTAACAAGCCAATACCTCTGACAACCATTTCTTCTGAATCAGTTGTAATGAACTGACCGCCAGCATTACGATTGTTAGAGTTTACCGCTTCAATTACATCTTTGATTGTAAGCTTATATTTTAGCAATTTCTGAGGGTCTAATCTGATTTGATAC
>CAMJNS010000014.1 GCA_946407375.1 uncultured bacterium | reverse complement strand
CATCATGAACACAAGCAGTAATTTTCATTATTTTAGGCAAACCTGGTGTTGCACTATTTGAAACAATCAAAGTTTCTGGTTCAACTTTGACTGTTTTTGAGATTCCTTCATCTTTAATATACTGATTGGTTTTGATAATATACCTAGAATTAGATGAGGTTGCATCAGCTATTTTAACCCAAGGCATACCATTGTCTGAGAGATATTTTTGTATTGGTCTAGGAGAAGCACCTCTTCTAATATCACAAATATCACCTATTTTTATAAGTTTTAATTCAGATTTCATACCCAATTGCCCCTAAGTTCTTCTTTATCTGAGCTTCTAGGGCATGAGATTTTTCAAAGAGTTCTGAAAGCTCACCAGTCAAACGAGTCATTTTTTCTTCAAAGGGTTCACCGTCGTCTTCTTGTTCTTCTATGCCTACGTATCTGCCAGGTGTTAGAACATAATCCTGCTCAGCAATCTGCTTAGTTTCAACCACAGCACAGAAACCTTTAACATCTTCTAATTTACCATTTTGGAAGGCTTCAAAAGTGTCGGCAAGTTTTTGTATATCTTCTTCACTTAAATCTCTATGTTTGCGATCAACCATAAATCCCATTTTTCTAGCATCAATAAATAGAGATTTTCCCTTTTGCTTTTTCCCTTTAGAAATAAACCAAAGAGTAACAGGAATAGTTACGCTATAAAAAAGCTGTGTAGGCATAGCAATGATTCCTTCAATTAAATCATCATCAATAATTCTTTTGCGAATTTCGCCTTCACCGCTTGTTTGTGAAGATAGAGCACCATTAGCCAATACCAAACCGATTTTTCCATTTGGAGCCAAATGTGAAATCATGTGCTGAATCCAAGCATAGTTAGCATTTCCAGCAGGAGGCAGGCCATATTTCCATCTGGCATCTTCTAGAAGTTTATCTTGATTCCAAGGGTGGTAGTTAAAAGGTGGATTAGCCAGAATAAAATCAGCTTTCAGCGTAGGATGTAAATCGTTCGTAAAAGTATCAGCCTGATATGGTCCAAAATCAGCATCAATACCGCGAATAGCCATATTGATTTTAGCCATTTTCCATGTGTCTGCATTAGCTTCCTGTCCATACACAGAAATAGCTCCACGTTTGCCAGAATGAGCCTGAATAAATTTAGCACTTTGAACAAACATACCACCACTGCCGCAGCAACAGTCATAAACTCGGCAATTATTGAAGGGGCGCAAAATAGCAACTAAAGTTTTTACGATGCTAGACGGAGTATAGAATTCACCGCCGCCAACCCCTTCTTTTTCAGCAAATTGAGCAATACAGTATTCGTATGTACGCCCCAACAAATCTTCACTTTCTTCGGTGCTGCTCATATCAATATTATTGGTAAAAATATCAACAACATCACCTAGAACTTTTTTGTCTAAGTCTGGGCTAGCGTAGTTCTTAGGAAGAACATTTTTCAACTTTGTATTATCAGATTCAATAGCTCGCATAGCATTATCTATTACTGTACCGATTTCAGGAGTATGAGCAGCCTCAGCAATAGTTTTCCATCTAGCTACTTCAGGAACAAAAAATACATTTTCTTCTATATAAGCATCGGGGTCATCTTCAAAACCGTCGCCTTCTTCTACAAGTTCTTGGTAGCGTTTTTCAAATGCAGCCGAGATATAACGCAAGAAAATCAAGCCTATTATTACTTTTCTATATTCTGCTGCAGGAATATGACCCCATAAAACACAAGCTGCATCCCAAAGCTGTTTTTCAAAACCAATATTAGCATTTGTCTTAGCCATTTTTGTTCCTTTTTAAAAAAGAGATAATCATTTTTTGTTCGTTGAAATCTGTTTATAGGAGAATGATAACATATTTTGGAGATAGAAGATAGAAGATAGAAAATTGAAGATGGAAGATAGAAAATTGAAGATGGAAGATTAAAGATTGAAGATGGAAGAAAACCAAACCGATGCTCCCCAAATCGAAGATTGGGGGAACTGTCACGAAGAACCTTCCCAAAAGCTTTGCTTTTGAGGAGGTGGATTGCGTAGCAAGACGGAGGGAGCTACAATGCAAAGCATTGCGGTAGAGGTGTGGTTGGTAATTTGTTTTAATAGGTGATTGTTTCTCTTTATCAAGATATATATCTTGGTATAAACTTTTGGTAGGAGGTATTAGTATGCTAACTGCAAAAGTATTTGAAAATGGTAGAAGTCAGGCTGTTAGACTTCCAAAAGATTATAGATTTGATGATGACGAAGTTGTAATTAATAAAATAGGTGATATTGTTTTGCTAATGCCCAAAAATAGCAGATGGAACAATTTCTTAAAAAGCCTAGATTTATTTTCTGATGATTTTATGAAAGACGGAAGAAATCAAAGCATTAATCAAAAAAGGGAAAGCCTATGAAGTATATGCTTGATACAAATATATGTATTTATATTATTAAGCATAAACCAGAAAAAGTGATAGAAAGATTTCTCAAATTAGATCCAAAAGAGATTTGTATTTCTTCGATTACATTTGCTGAACTTTCTTATGGAGCTGAAAAAAGTTTAGAAAAAATAAAAAATCATATTGCATTAACATTGTTTTTATCAAATTTAGAAATAAAATCTTTTGATATGAAAGCAGCAGAAGAGTATGGTTACGTCAGAGCTGAACTTGAAGCAAAAGATTCACCAATAGGTTCTCTAGATACAGAAATAGCTGCTCACGCGCGTTCTTTAGGTTTAATTTTAGTTACAAATAACACAAGAGAGTTTGAGAGAGTAGAAGGGTTAAAATTTGAAAATTGGGTTGGCTAATTACTTTAGAAAACTTAACCTAAAAGAAGAAATAAATTGATACAAATATAATTATATGCTTAGAATATAGTTATGGAAAATAAGGAAAAATTTAAGAATCTAATTGGGAAAGCTCAAGTTGTAGATATTCCGACGAAAGAACTTTTCGATGTTCTTTCAAGCAAAGTTTTATTCGAAGCTAGATGGGGCTTTTCAAAAGCTAATCTTTCTGAAGAAGAATATAAAAGTATTATTGAAAATAAGGCAAAACCTGCTTTAGAAAAGCTAAAAAAGCAAGAGGAAGTTTTGCCGACAATTGAATGTAAGGCTATTTATGGCTTTTTCCCTTGCGAGAGTGAAGGCAACAGGCTTATCGTATTTGATTCTAATAATAAGACAGTTCCTTTTGATTTTCCTAGACAGAAGCAGTCTCCGAATCTTTGTATTACTGATTTTATTCAAAAGAATTCGGATTCTAAAGCAATAATTCCTTTTTTTGCTGTTACTTTAGGAAACAAAATAATAGAAGAAGAAAAAAAATTATTTGAAGAAAACAGTTATTATAATTACCATTTATTGCACGGATTAGGCGCAGAAATGGCTGATTGCGGAGCTCAGTGTATACATAAAAGAATCAGAGATGAATTTTTCCAATATTTTTCAGAAAAAGAGAATACTGGTGGTTGTCGTTATTCTTTTGGTTATCCATCTTGCCCTGATTTGGCTTGTCAATTAAAGCTATTTGAGCTTCTTGGTCCATCAAGAATAGGGTTATCATTAACGGAATCTTACCAGATGGTTCCCGAACTTTCTGTTTCTGGTTTTATTATTTTTAATAAGAGGGCAAAATACTTTAGTATTTAATTTTTAAAGTATTCTTATTTTGCGTTTGCCCTGGAGCTAAAACTATCTTTTCTTTATAAAGAATGTTATACTTAATAAACAGGGAATCGTTCTAAAATTATGGAACCTTACTTAGTTTACTTAACATATCCTTTATTTAACAAAATTATTTGCGTAATTGTATCTTTTATTGGAATGGTAACAGATACATGGCGTGGTCGCATTTATAATTGGTTAACTTTTCCTTCTATTATATTAGGTTGGGTTCTTTGTTCTTATTTTAATGGTTGGTCTGGCTTAAAGTATTCTCTTGCTGCTACTTTTATTGGTATCGCAATATATCTTCCATTAGCTTTAATAGGTGCTTACGGAATGGGCGATGTTAAGCTTATGGGTGCTATAGGTTCTATTTGTGGTACAACTTTTGTTTTGAATGTTTTTCTTTATACATCTGTTTTAGGCTTTTTCCATGCTTTGTTGGTACATTTTATTAACTATGGCTCATCTGCTTTTATGAGGGCTTTGGTTAGTATCAAAAGTGGAAGTTTTAAATACAATACTATTCAAAAAGAAAATTCAAGTGAAGAAACTAAAAATAAAGTAAAATATAATTTAGGGTTAGATATTTTTATTGGTGTATTAATTGCTTGCTATTTCTGTTATACATGGTAGTTTGTTGAAGATTTTTTGTACATTATTGTAATTAAAAGTTGCCATAGAAACTTCCCTATGTTACAATTCACTAACAATGTCTCCTATAGGAGGAAGTTTTCTCGTGAATAAAAAAGCAATATTAGTTGCACTACTAGTTTCATTAGTTGTGTCGGTTATACTATGGAACAAAATCCAAGAAAAGCAACCACCGACAAACAACATAAATGTACCTCAGGTCCCTATAATTGAAGCTAAAAAGAAAGTAATTGTCTGCAAGAAGCAAATTGCTGCAAGAACAAGAATTGAAGCTTCAATGATTAATCTTAAAGACGCAAATGACCCTACAGCTTACTTTGTTTTAAAAGAATTGAATGCCTCTTCTGTTCCTGATTTGGCATTTACAGAAAATGATATTGCCTCTTTAACAAATAGGTATACTGCTGTAACAATTATCCCTGACGATATTGTTACTCCGAAGAGATTATTAGATGAAGATACAGTACCTAATCTTGCAAGAGCAATTCCTGCTGGTAAGCGTGCTGTTTCAATAGCTGTATCAAAAGCTTCTTCTGTTGGTGGTTTCATTCAGCAAGGCGACTATGTTGATGTTATCGCAACATTTAGACCAAGAAATGGTGAAACTATAACAAAGATAGTTCTTCAAGATATTCAGGTTCTAGCAATTGGTAATACCTATGAATTTGAAGGACTTGTAGCTACTCATACACCGGCTATTGCTGCAAGTAAAGCAGAACTTATAACCCTTGCTCTTA
Source organism: uncultured bacterium (assembly GCA_946407375.1). GTDB lineage: Bacteria > Muiribacteriota > Ozemobacteria > Ozemobacterales > Ozemobacteraceae > RUG334. The sequence continues at coordinate 33,092 of CAMJNS010000014.1, read as the reverse complement.
CTCCTGAAGATTTGGAAAAGTTAATGTATTTGGATGCTGGTACTACTTTCAGACTAGTTCTTAAGAATCCTACTGATAAAGATAATGTAGTTCAAACAAAGGGTGCTACTGAACAAATAGTTTTAAAAGATATTGGTCATGCATCTTCTGCAAATAAACCAGCAGAAAGTCAAACTCCAGTTACGACATCATTCTCTACACCTGCTCAACATCATACTCATGTTGAACAGCAGGAACCAATTGATGATGGTAAAGTTGAAATCGTTTTTGGGTCTGATAGACGTCGTGAAATTAGAAAATATGGCGGTCCAGCCTCTTCAAAAATTTCTGGAGATTTCACAAACTCTCAGATACCTAATGCTGCAATATCTAATACTAGCGAGGAATAATAATCATGATGAAATCTATTAAGATATTTACAACTTCATTAATTCTCTTCTCTCTTGCTAGTTTTAACATGGCTGCTGATGCAGCAGAAAAGCTATTGATTCCACTAGGAAAATCTATCTCTATCCCTTCTTATGGGGTAAAGAAGATTATGGCTGTAAAAGATAATGTTGTTGACGTATTAAATGTTTCTGATTCTGAAATAATTATATCAGGCATAGGCGATCAAGCTAACAGTACACAGCTTATCCTTTGGGATATGACTGGCAAAAGAGTTTATGACGTAGAAACATACTCTGAAAACAATATAATTCACGAAAAATTTGATGCTATAATAAATAACAAGAATTTAACTTTGAAGATTTTCCCAGATTCTGCATATTTGCAAGGTCAGGCAAGTTCAAAGGAAGAAAAGAAAAGAGCTGAAACAGTTGCTAAAAGTCTAGTTGGAAACAAGCAATTAATTAGTCTTGTTGAATATGAAGGTGCTGTTAGTTCTTTGCAACAAAGAATTGAAGCAGCTATAAAGCAACCAGAAGTTAAAGTCAGTGTAATATCTGCAAAGATTGACCCAAATGAAGCTACTGTTTCTAATAACCCATTAATTGCTACCGATAGTGCTGGTATCAGAGTTATTCTTCAAGGTTCAGTAAAAAATCAAAACGATTATATAAATATGTCTGAAATCGTTAAAGGTTTTGTTTCTAGCCCTGACCAGATAAGCAATCTAGTTACAATAACAGATCCATATCAGGTTGTTTTCCAGGCTTACATCCTTCAGGTAACTAAAAAAGACAGCAATGATTTGGGTATAAAATGGGGTTCTAGTGAAGGTTACGGCACTTTGAACTTCGGTGAACTTGGAGATGCTGCTGGCAATGCAATTCTACCTAAACATATGAATCCATTCTACATGAAAAATGTTAACAGATTAAGTTTGGTAGAAGCTCAAGTTAAGGCTTGGGAAGAAGAAGGTAAAGCAAAAGTGGTTTCTAAGCCAAATCTTTTGGTTTATGCTAGTGCTATTCCACAACCAAGTTATTTTTCAAAAGCAGAATCTAGCTGGCATGGGGAAGCAAATCCTTCAGATCCATCAAACGATCAGGGCTTAGCTTTTGTTGATGTAGGTCAGACTGTTCAAGTTGAAAAAGATGCTGGTAATGGTAAGACTTCATATGAACCATTTGAAGCTAAATTAAGACTTTGCATCAGAGACCTATATATTGATGATGATGAATTAAAATTCTCAGTATATGCTCAACAGGAAGAACTTAGCTTTGAAAGAGGTAATGGAGCTTCTCCTGACAAACATTCAAGAGACATAATGACAACTGTTAAGATTAAAGATCAGCAAACAATTGCTCTTGGAGGTTTAATCAGCAAGAATAATTCTGTTACTTGGACTGGTGTTCCTGGTTTAAGTCGTTTACCATTAGTTGGCAGACTTTTCAGACATAAATCTGTTAGCAACAGTGAAAACGAACTAATCATATTGTTAACTCCAAAGATTACTAACAAAGAAAGAGATCTTGCCGGTAATAAGAGATTTGAAACAATAAAAGTTCCAAGACGCTCTGACAAACTAGAAAATCTCAACAATATCTTTGATCAAATTAAATCTAGTCATATTCCGGCAGAAAATAAATAATAAGTTCTCGTATTGGTTCAGGTAAAAAATGGCAACTATCAAGCTACTAATCGCTGACGGTAAGGAAGACTGGCTTAATAATCTGAAAAGAATGATAAGCAGCGTTGAAAATGTCTTCCTAGTTGGTGAAGCTAGAAATGGTCATGAAGTTATAGAAAAAGTAAAGGAGTTGCAGCCTCATATTGTCCTTCTAGATATAGATTTAGAAGGAATAGACGGATTAAAAGTTACTGAAATTCTTGCTAAGGAAAACCAAAATGTTCAGACTATAATAATGTCTATGAAAAGCAGTCCTGAATATTTCAGGCAAGCTATGAAATCGGGAGCTAAAGATTATCTTATAGAACCCTTTTCAAATAAAGATTTAGATGATGCTATTCACAATGTGTTTAACAAATGGCTAAAAGACAAAGCTGAACTTTTTGCTGATGATTCTAATGCCAAAGTAGTTTCTTTCTTTGCTACAAAAGGTGGGGTTGGCAGAACGACTTTATCGGTTAATCTGGCTGCAGCATTAGCTGCAAAAGGAAAAAGAACTCTTTTGATAGATGCTTCGTTACAATTTGGCGATGTGGCTCTAACACTAGATTTACATCCTCAAAGTACCATTTCAGATATAGTAGAAAAAGACGAGTTTACCATAGATGGTATAGAAAGGCGCATAACTAAGCATGCTTGTGGTTTGGAAGTATTAGCTGCTCCTAAGGAACCAGCATTGGCTGAGGCTGTTACTTCAAAGCATTTGCAACAAATAATAGATGTTATTAAGCCTTTATATCAATTTATAATAATTGATATGCCTGCAACTATTACAGAAAAAGAACTTGCTGTGTTAGATAAAACGTCTTTGTTGTTTTTGGTAGCTACTTTAGAGATAACTTCTTTAAAGAATACAAAAATCTTTTTGAAAACCTTGCAAGACTTAAAATATGATTTAGACAAAGTTAAGATTATTCTTAATAAAGATACACCTGATGTTGGTATAGATAGACCTCAACTAGAATCAGGATTAGGAGTTCCGGTATATGCTTCTATTCCAATGGATTCCAACTTGGTTCAGATATCTTTAAACAAGGGTGAATCATTTGTATTAAAGTCACCTGCAAGTCTTATTTCAAGAAATATTATAGATGTAGCCGAAAAATTGATAGGTCCTAGTAAGAAACCTGTTAATACAAGTAAAAGTGCTATATTAAGAATAAAAGATCTGCTGTTTGGCAGTTGAATAAATTTGGAGGGAAAATATGGGTGGTCTTTTATCTCGTTTAAATGAAGAAAAGAAAGTTGATAAATCAACAGCATCAGCATCTTCTATTCTAGAAAGTGCTTCAACTCAAGTTCTTTCTAGTTTTGAAAAATTAAAAGAAAAGGTTCATACAAAGCTTATTGATGATATGCCTGCTGCTATTATGGCAGAGCAGAATCTGGATAAAAAACGTGCGATGTTAAAAGATCGCATTGGTGTTGTTATAGGTGAAGAAAGTCCAAAATTAAATATCGTATTAAGCACTCGTGAAACCGAATTAATGACCAACACTTTGTTGGATGATATGGTAGGTTTTGGACCAATTCAGCCCTTGCTTGATGAAGAAGATATATCAGAAGTTATGGTTAACGGACCTTACCAAATCTATTATGAAAAGAAAGGTAAGTTAGTTCTTTCTGATATTAAGTTTAAAGATAATGACCACGTTATGAGAATTATCGAAAGAATCGTTGCTCCAATAGGTAGACGTATCGACGAATCAGTTCCATACGTTGACGCCCGTCTTCCAGATGGTTCTCGTGTTAACGCTATTATTCCACCTCTTGCCTTGAATGGTCCAACTATTACAATCAGAAAGTTCAAGAAAGAAGCTTTGGGCGTAGCAGACCTTATTAAGTTTGGAACCCTAACTCCTGAAATGGCAACTTTTATTGAAGCTTGCATTAAGGTTCGTTTGAATATCGTAGTTTCAGGTGGTACTGGTTCTGGTAAGACAACTACTTTGAATATTTTGAGTTCTTTCATTCCTGAAGATGAAAGAATTATTACTTGCGAAGACGCAGCAGAATTGCAACTTCGTCAGCCTCACGTTGTTAGACTTGAAACAAGACCTGCAAACATTGAAGGTAAAGGTGCTGTTCCAATGCGTGAATTGATTAAGAACACACTTCGTATGAGACCTGAACGTGTTATCGTTGGGGAATGCCGTGGTGGTGAAACACTAGACATGCTTCAGGCTATGAACACCGGTCACGATGGTTCTTTAACTACAGCTCACGCCAATACTCCTAGAGACATGCTTTCTCGTCTTGAAACAATGGTTCTTATGTCTGGTATGGATTTGCCAGTTAGAGCTATTCGTGAACAAATCAGTTCTGCAATTAACTTGATCATTCAGCAGTCAAGACTTAAAGATGGTTCTAGAAAAATTACTTATCTTACTGAAATACAGGGAATGGAAGGCGAAAAGATTGTTACTCAAGATATATTCAGATTTGAACAATCAGGTGTTGATGAAAACGGTAAGATAATTGGTAGATTGAAACCTACAGGAATTAGACCAAAATTTGCAAGCAAGTTTGCTGAATTTGGTATTCATCTTCCACCGAATATTTTTACAGACACTTCTAAAGGTTGGTAAAATAATATGCAATTTATTTTCTTGGCTTGTGCAGGGATAGCTACAGTTTTGTTCGTCCTTTTGCTCTTTTCTATACTCGGAAAATCACCTGGTGATGATGTTCGAGAAAGAATGGAGCAATATCTGATTGAAAGTGAAAAAGCTTCTAAAACTGGATCATACGAAATTCCTGAAGAAGCTCTTGAAAAAGATGAAGAAGAAGCTAATGCAGAGGAAGATGAAAGTGACGACTGGACTAGCGAGCTAAGAGGTAAAAAGAAAAAAGGTCATGAAGGAGCTAAGCGTATCCTTGCTAATATGGGTACGATTCTTACTCCTAAGGGAATGGCCGCTAAAATTGCAGATCAGTTAGCTAAAGCAGATATTCCTCTTAAAGCTAACGAATTTGTTGCTATTCAGTTCTTAGCCGTTATGATAGCTATGATGATAGGAACTATCATTCTTAAGAATCTTGTATTGGCTTTGATTCTTGCAGTAGCTGCTTATTTCCTTCCATTAATATGGGTTAGTATTGTTAGAGCAAAAAGAAAACAAGCATTTAATGATCAGATTCTAGATACATTGATAATGATTGCAAACGGTTTAAAAGCTGGTTATTCATTCTTGCAAGCATTAGAAATGGTTTCAAAAGAATCTTTACCTCCGATGAGTAAAGAATTAAAACGTGTTTTGAAAGAAAACTCATTGGGTATGAATCTTGAAGATACTCTTATGGCTCTAAACAGTCGTGTTGAAAGTGAAGACTGGGACTTAGTTACTACAGTTGTTCTTATTCAGCGCCAAGTTGGTGGTAACTTAGCTGAAGTTCTTGAAAAAATAGGTAAAACTATTCGTGAAAGAATGAGAATCAAAGGTGATATTCAAACTAAAACAGCTCAGGCTAAGGTATCAGGTATGCTTGTTGCCGCACTGCCTTTTGGTTTGGGTATTATGATTTATGTTTTGAACCCTGAATTTATGTCTAAGTTGTTCACTTTTAAGATGAATTGGTTCAGAGGCTGGTTCCTTGTTATTGGCGGACTTATCTGGGAAGCTATTGGAATGTTGATTATCAAAAAGATTGTTGATATTGAGGTGTAACCATGCAAGAAATTATATTTTACGTTATTGGTACTGTTGTAGTATTCTTGGTTATTCTTCTTTTGTTCCCTTCTGGAAGCAAAAATGATATTTCTGGTCGTTTAGCTTCATTAGATGATTCTGAAAATCCTGAAGCTGTTTCTGCTACTGAAGCAGAACTTAATAAGCCTTTTGTTGATCGTGTCATTAGACCTATGATTGCAAAATTGGCAGGTAAAGACGAAGAATCTAAAGACAAGAAAAGCAAGAAAAAAGCTAAGAGCGGTTTAAAGAAAATGCTTGCTCAGGCTGGTTTCCCTGGGGGACTTACTGTTGCTGAATTTGCTGTAATTCAGAACATGGTCAGATTGTTCTGTCCTTTTATTGGGGTTGTTATTGGTTTTATAATTAAACCTGATTTAGCTCTAATGGGTTTTGTTGGTGGGGTTGTTCTAGGCATACTTGCTCCAAGAATGTATTTGCAAAGAAAAATTGCTGAAAGACAGCATGACATACAAAGAGGTTTGCCTGATGTTCTTGACCTTTTAACTGTTGCTGTTGAAGCCGGTCTTGGTTTCGATGCTGCCTGTGATAAGGTTGTTGAAAAGATGCGTGGACCAATTCCTAATGAATTCAGTTTGACTTTGAAACAAATGAGAATGGGCGAAGCAAGAAGAGATGCTTTCAAGAGTATGGCTGACCGTGTTGATAACGCAGACTTCAACGCATTTGTTTCTGCAATTATTCAAGCTGACCAATTGGGTGTTTCTATAGGTCAGGTTCTTAGAATTCAGTCTGAGCAGCTTCGTGAAAAACGAAGACAGAGAGCTGAAGAAGAATCTGCAAAAGCACCTGTTAAGATGATGATTCCTCTTATATTCTTCATATTCCCGAATGTTATGTTGGTTATCGGTGCTCCAGCAGCATTCCAGATGATTGAAGGTTTGGGCGGAATGGGCGGTCAGTAATAAATGACCAAATATGTAAAGATTTACAATGAACGTGATAATAGCCTTATAGGAGATAAAATCAGAGTAGCTGACACATTCTGGACAAGATTCAAAGGTTTGATGTTGGCACCAGATTTGCAAGAAAATGAAGGGCTTATAATTACACCTTGTAATTCTATACATATGATGTTTATGCGGTATCCTATAGATGCAATATTTATAGATGCCTCAAATAAAATTGTGGCTTTATATGAAAATTTGCGTCCTTGGATAGGTTTAACAAAACTATATTCAAATGTAGTTTCAGTTATTGAATTACCATCTGGCTTGGTTAACAAGCTGGGTTTAAAAATAGATGACTCTCTTAGATTGGAGTATTTAAAATGAAAAATTTCTCAGGTTCTTTTTCTAAGCTGTTCCTGGTTTCTTTACTTGCTGGCACTATGATGCTGGCTGGCTGCGGTGAAAACAACCCAACTTCTAGCACAACAGATAAAGATGCTTCAGATGCTAAAAATATTACTGACAGTTCTGCATCTACTTATAATGTTCTTGGGAAAATAAGCCCTACTATTGGACAATTTGATTCTAATTCAAAAATTACAGTTTATCTTACTAATATAGCTAGTGAAGATGAAAGTAGTAATGCTTGTAGGGGACAGGTATTTGCTTTTCAAAAAGTTAATGCTGGTTACTATGAAGTAAAAGCTGTAGATAGCAATAATATTTATAAAACAGAAATAATTTATAAAAAAATTGATTCTAATATTGATGACCTAACTTTAACAATGACTCCAAGAGCTACAGAAGTAGAAGATTTAGTTGTAGTAACGCTAACTGGTAAAATTGTAGATAAATTTGGTAAAGACATACCTTTTGCTTCTGTTACCGCAGAAAATACTAAAACAGGTCAAATAGTCAAGACTTCAACAAATCCAGATAATGGTATATATGAATTCAAAGAAATTCCTGCTGGAACATATAAAGTTACTTACAGCAAAGATTCTTTTGAAGACGATACAGAAGATTTGATTATAACTGATGAAAATAATATAAATTTCATGAATAAGGTTGTTGCTAATAATACACTAACGAATGTTACTTTAAATTATAAACTTGCTCAGACTGGTTCTATTGCTGGTGTATTAACAGGTTATAATCCCGGTGACAAATGTATATTGTATAGAACGACTAGTGAAAATGCAGCAACCGTACCTGGAGTTGTTTTGAAATTTACTCCACAGAATAATGGTTACTTCTTTATTAAGAACTTGCCAACCGGCTGGTATATTGTTGCAAAAGATGGATGTGCTGCTCCATTTGCTGTTGCTGATACTCAGGGGAACTTTATTGGTTATGCATTTAACGAAGGAGATACTTATTTCTCTTCATGGTTGCAAGTATTAACTGATACTACAACTCCAGTTCCAAGTACCGATCAGTAATTAATTTATTAACTCTAACACAAAAAGAACCACAAAATATTATTTTGTGGTTCATTTTATTTTAGAACTGGTAACTTGAGTCTTACATCTTGTCTTTATTATCTTTATCGTATATACTTTAAAGTGAGTATATAGGAGATTTATCTATGGCTACTAAAGCAATGAATTTTAAGCTAGAAGAAAATGAAATAATGGATATTAGAAAAGTGGCTTCAGTATTTAATATGTCCTTAACAGATGTGGTAAGAGAAGCACTTAAAGAATATATATTCAAAATGAAAAATGACCCATTCTATCGACTGACTGCAAAAGTTCAAGAGGCATCGGCTGAGGAATCAAAAGAAATACTTGATATAGTTGAAAATTTATCTGATGACGATATGCAAATTACCTCTACAAAACTTTTTCGAGCCTAATAAGGAGAAAGTGTTTTGGAAGAAGATACTAGTTTAATTTATGAAATTCAATATATAAAAGCTGCAGACAAATTTTTTAAAAAGCATGAAGATATAAGAAAGCAATATGAAGAAGCTATAAAAGAATTGCTTGTTGGTGAACATCCAGAAAAAGTTGATTTAAAAAAAATTAAAGGCAGAAAAAACGATTATTACAGAATCAGACTGGGCGATTGGAGAGTTATTTATACTTTAATAAATGGGAAAATAATAGTTATAACCACATTAGCTGCTGGTTCTAGAGGTGACATTTACAAAAAATTAGAGGGGCTAAAATAGAACAGAAACAGAAAAATTATTCTTTATATTTTACATCATGAAATAGGGATTAATATCTATATTAACTCTAGTGTCAGAGGGCTTTTTTAAAGAGTCGGTAACTAATCTTACTGTTTTTATCAGTTCGTTTAAATCAGGCATTTTCAGCATAACCTGATACCTGAAACGATTATTAATCTGTTCTAGTGCTGCTGGAGCAGGACCAAATAGATTTTTTAAATCAACAGAAGGTTGTTTCGCAAATAAGTCATAGAGTTGTTGCGCGGTATTCATAGCTTTTTCTCTATTTGGGCTAGAAATAATAAAATGTGCCAATTCTATGAATGGAGGGAATAAAGCTTCTTTGCGAAGTTTTGCTTCTTCATCATAAAAGCCATGAAAATCTTCTGTTAAAGCGTGTTGAATAGAATGGTGTTCGGGGCAATATGTTTGAAGAACAACGTCGCCAGGAGTATCTCCACGACCTGCTCTTCCAGCAACCTGTGCTAAAAGGGAGAAATTTCGCTCAGAGGCTCTAAAATCAGGTAATCTTAAGAGATTATCTGCGGCTATTATTCCAACAAGAGTAACATTAGGGAAGTCTAAGCCTTTGGCAACCATTTGAGTGCCAATAAGAATATCTATGTTGCCTTTCCCAAAAGAATCTAGAATTTCTTCCATACTTCCTTTTGTTGTTACGACATCTGAGTCTAGTCTTTGTATTCGAGCATTTGGAAAATAGGCTTTTGCTTGTGCTTCAATAAGCTGGGTTCCAGCACCAAAAAACTTAATCTTTTTGCTTTGGCATTTAGGGCAGATTTTGGGAACTTCTTGCAATTCACCGCAGTAATGGCATCTTAATATGTTGCTGCCTGTATGGTAAGCCATAGAAACATTGCATTTAGAGCATTTTATGGCTTCTCCACATTCTGCACAGAGTATAAATGTTGAATAACCTCTTCTATTTAAATATAAAATAGCTTGTTTTTTTGCAGCAAGAGTTTTGGCTATTGCAGTAGTCAGACTTTCAGAAAACATAGAACGTTGCTTTTTTGTAACAAGTTCTTTTCGCATATCGACAATCTGAACTCTTGGGGGTTGTCTGTTGCTGACTCTTTTATTCATTTCGAAAAGATAATATTTTTGGTTAAGGCAGTTTTGATATGAATCTATAGTAGGAGTTGCTGAACCCATTACTAATAGGGCATTTTCTATTTTGCAACGCATTATTGCCACTTCTCTAGCGTGGTATCTTGGAGAATCTGCTTGTTTAAAAGTAGGTTCACCTTCTTCGTCTAGAATAATAGTGCCTAAATGGGGCAGGGGAGCAAAAACAGCAGAGCGAGCACCTACAACAACGGAACATAGTCCTCTTCTTATGTTTTCCCATTGGTCAAAACGTTCTCCATCAGAAAGCTTTGAATGAAGAATTGCTACTCTTTCACCAAATCTATCTATGAATCTTTTCATCATTTGGGGAGTTAAAGATATTTCTGGAACAAGAACTATTGCAGAACGATTTTGAGATATTATTTCTGCAACCCATCTAAGATAAACCTCTGTTTTGCCAGAACAGGTAACGCCTCTTATTAAAACAGGTTTTTTGTCTGTATTGTATGATTTTCTTATTCCATCAAGAACGGTTTTTTGTTCTTCATTTAATTCAGGGATAGGGGTAGCTTCACTTTTATAATATTCTTGATTGGTTGCCTGGCGTATAATTCTTTCTTCAACTTCTATTATGTAGCCTTTCTTTTTCAACTGGTTTATTGGGGCAATGCTTACATTAGCTTTTTTGGATAATAAAGCTGCTGTTGGTGCTGTATTGCAAGTCATCAAAGCTTCCATTACAAGTTTTTCTTTTGGGGTAAACTTAGCAAGCTCAATTGGTTTTTCGTTATTTAGTTTTAATACTTTTATAAGTTTTGGACCTTGAGCTTCTGTTAGACAGTGTTCTATTTCTATATACCCCTTATCTAACCAGGCGTTTATTTGATTATTTTTTATGTTGTAATTTTTACAAAAGGTTGAGTAATTACACCAATCATTTAAATTGATAAGATATTTTAGACCTTCATGGAGATTTTCTTCTTTTGCTATAATAGGAAGAGTTCTAATCTGCCTGATGATATGTTGCTTAATGCCTGAAGGTAATATTGTGTTTAATACTTCACCTATATTACAAACACAGGAATCTGCAATATTTTTAGCTAATTCAAACATTTGAGGAGAAATAAGTGGGGTAGGGTCTAAAACTTCGCCTAGCTCAACTGTTTTAAAAGAAGGTGTGTCGTTATGAATTCTAGTTACATAACCAACTAATTGACGATGTTGAATTGGAACTACTACTCTTGCTCCTACAAGTGGGAGTTCACGGTCATCGCTAATATGATAGGTTAAAACACCATTTGCTATGGGATTTGCAAAAGCAACTTCTATAAAATAAACCAAAATAGACTCCGATTTTTAATCATTAACTAAAAATAATAAATATTATACCACAAAGTCTTTTTTGGGGTGAATTATGACAAATGTGTAGACAATGAATATAATCTAATTTGGGTAAAAAATTGAAACTCTCTAAAAAAGTAGTATTTTTTTTTATGTCTACCCATTGTCATAAACGTATAGCTTTCAGAGCTAAAGCCCATACGCTATACTTATTATGACAATGGGTAGATAATTAAAATAATTTAACTCGGGTTAAAAAATTAATTTTCGCATAGTCTCTGATAATGACGATTAATTATATTAAAGTCTATAAAATAAATTATTATTCTACGATGATGCGGTAATTTTCTGGCATCTTGAAATTATATTTGCTGATGTAGTCATTAAATTTTTCGTCATCTATTTCAGAAGCATCAGAATCGTTGTTGTTTGATTTTTGATTATATCTTTCGCGACCTTCTTCTGCTATTCTAGCACGCTTTTCGGGGTTGTTGAAAAGTTCTTCAATTTCTTCATTAGCTAATGCCATAACTTCTTCAGAGTTCTTTGAATTTTTATTAGCTAATTTTCTTTCATATTCTTCTATTGCTTCATCAAGTTCTGTTCCAGCAGGATTATTACTTTTTCTACTATGTCTTATTCGTTGAACAGATTGTTGGAGTAATTGCCCTGGAACATACTCATTACTTTGGTTAATAACAGGAGTAGTTTCGGGAACAGATTCAGGAACAGATTCGTTAGAATCAATTGGAATATTCATTGCTTCTGAGTCATCTGCTTCTCTAGCTTCTATAATTATTAATTCATCTTCTTTGGCAGAAGAATCATCATTATTAGTTTCTTGACTAACTGTTTTGATAGTTTCTTCTACTTCTGGTTCCTGATCTACTGGTTCTGGAGGATTAGAATATGTTTCTTTTTCTTCAACTTTTTCTATGGGCTTTTCTTCTACTGGTGTTACTGGAACAGACTGAACTTTTTCAGTAGTAGAAGTTGAATTTTCTGCAACTATTGTGTCTGCAAAATGTAATTTTGCTTTTGCGGAATAAATATTTCTTCTGTATCTGGCTAAAGCAGCTGATAATTCTTTTCCGGGAATATAATCGTCTGTAGACTCTACTTTATTGTTATTAGCTGCTGGAACAACTGTTTGTTCTTGCTTTTCGCTTTGTTTAAGGCGTGCACGCATTGCTTCAATGACTTCTGTAGCTTCTTTAGACAATGCAAAAAGATTTGCTACAGGAAGCAAAGAGAAAAATACTGTTACTAGGAGTATTTTTACAAAATTCTTCATTCAGCTCCACCTTGATACTTTTTTATATATTACTACCATCGACAGATTATTATCAAGTCTAAACTAATTAAAAAAAATATTTTTTTTATTTTTTTAGTCAAGTATAAAAAATCTAAAAAGTTGCTATTATTATATAGATAAGGTATAAAATTAACAAAAGTATTATTTATGAAACATAAAAATAACAATATAACGCCCATCATTTTGTTATTAGTATTTATATTAATAGCAGTAGTTACGTTAGCAATAATATCTATATCTGAAGAAGATTTAGAAGAGGTTAGTGCCCCTGTTCCCCCACATTTGTATTCATCTTCTCAGCAGGTAATTGGCACTGGAAATAAACTAGGAACATATTTCCCTGGTGGGCAACTATTAGCAAAATGGTTTAATGACCACGTTGATAAAAGTGGTGGTTCTTTTAAAGCATTTGAAACTAATGGTTCAATAGATAATGTAAAACTTTTAAATTCAAAAATAATACAGTTTGGAATGGCTGAGGCACGAATAGTTAAAGAAGCATATAAAGAAAATTCTAATATACGTGTCGTATGGCCTTTATGGGTTGATGTTGTTCAAATTATTAGACCTCCCCAAAAATTTGTTCCTGATTATGTATTTCCTGGAGAAAATAGAGGTTTTTGGGGGCAAAAGAATTCTTCTACAGCAAGAACTACTAAAGAAATATTGGATGCTTTAAAAATTAATAGCAAACCTAGTAAATATATTCCTATGAATTCTATAATAAGTTATGTAGGAGATGGCAAGCTTGGCTTTGCAATGATTCAAGCCGGTATTCCAAACCATTCTGTTTCAGATTCTTTATTATTTTATAATTGTGAACTTATAAGTTTTACTCCAGAACAGCTTGATTTAATACGTAGTAAAGTTTCTACGTCTATGAATTATAGGTTACCTGCTGGTTATTATAAAGAAGATCAACCAGAGATAAACACCATAGCTTTACCAAATGTATTGGTTTCAACAACCGAAACCTCACCTGAATTGGTTGAATTTGTGGCAGAAATGGTATTGTCTGGTTCTCAGAAGTTAAAAGGTCGTTTTAAAGCTTTTGAAACTGTTCCTCAAGATAAAGAATCAATTGTTAAAATATTAGGAGAAACAGGAGTTCCTCTACATGAAGGAACTAGACGTTGGCTACAAAAAATGTCAAATCAATTTGAGACCTCAGATTCTAATTCTAATAATGGAGGAGAATTGAAATGAGTTATTCCTCTTTTAGAAGAAAGAATCGAAAAGGTGTCGTTATTTTTGTTGTTATGGGAAGTATTTTCGTTTTAGCTATTTTAGTTATGTCTTATAACTATTTGGTTCGAGGAAAATTTAATGAAAGTAAGGAAATTTTAAAGCATCTTGTTATTTCTAGATGTGCAAAATCAACTTGTGAATATATTTTTGCCTATTTGCAAAATGATTTGGAGAATATAAATAGTGGTAATAATTCATTAAAAGAAATCTTTTTAAAACCAAAAACTGGTTCAGATCTTTATGACAGTTTTACTAAGAATTGGCTTAACGATAAAGGAGATGAAATCGGAAGGTTTGCTTTTGACATTTTAGAGGGAAATATTGCTAAAGGTGTTGAGCCAAATGTTAATGTCATAGTTGATTTTTCTGATATTAAATTATTGAAAGAATTGAAAACCAATGAACCTGATTTATTCATTGATAATGAAAAAGTTGGTCGTTTAACAATTAGAGTAGAAATTACTGTTGAGCATAGCCGTGAAATCTGGCAAGAAACCAGACCTTTTAAAGTAGTCTGCCCATTCCCCGTTCCTGTTACTAAGTTCTCTTTTTATTGGAATGATGGTGCCAAAGACCCTTATGGGTTTAATACTGTATCTATAGATGATGATGGGAATCCAACTAATCGCACACCTTTTAGATTCATAAATGGAGATGATGGAGAAACAAAAGGAGATCTGTGGTTAAATCGAGGTTGGATATATATCGGTGGAGATAATGACCTTTTCTTAAATCGCGCTAGTGGTGATAAAAAATATGGTCAGAGATTTTTTACTTATAAATACCCACAAGAAAATCCGTCTACTCTTATGATGACTTTTCCAAATGATATAGATGGTTGGGAATCACAGGAATATAAAGGAGAAAGATTAGGTTTTAGAACTGCTTATTGGGGTTTTTCTGATACATTGACTGATTCAGCTAATAACGAATCTTGGGCAAAAATATTAAGAAGTGAATATAATGAACATCCATTAAGTGATGCAAATAGTAAAAAATATTGGCAAAGTTCTTGTCTTCATTTGTTTAGCATTAAAGAAGTAGAACACAATGATGGAAATGAAAATGTAGTTCCTTCAATTACAAGGGTTACTGGTAAAGTCTATGACAGATTTTTAGAAATGGGTTATCTATTACCTAGAAATTCTAGTGATGTTTTTTTTGCTGCTATTATTAATTTAAATAAAGAGGAATTTGATGAAGAGCGAAGAACTCTTATGACTATTTTGCAAGAAAACCCTGGTTTTGTTAAATATAATTTTGATAAATATTTGTTTGTACCTGATGGTTTCCCAATGGAAAACAGCGAAAAAGATATATTACAAGAGTATTTTAGTTCTATTAAATATATAAATACTGAAAATCCAAATGGCGTTGCTTATAAAACTGTTATGAGCAAGGTTGTGGAAGATCAATTTATAGATGTAACTTATGATGTTGTTCATCAATATTGTAATAATACCAGTAATAATAGCCTTCCACCTGAAAAATCATCAGTGCCAAGAATAAATGATTTAAAATTCTGGCCATCTAACGAGAAACCTTATGATGATTTTCCAGAAAACGCAAAATCTATGCAGATCAAAGACATAGGTTCTGTTGAAGACAAGACTCTTGGATTGAATTTGAGAAAGTGCTATAAACTTAAAGGTTCTTCAGAAAAGATTATAGGTTTTTTAGATACTAATTTTGGTTCCAATAAAGAAGGTGGATTTGGTTGGAACCTGAATAATTTGGTTTATGAAGTAGAATCAGAAGGAGATTCTGGAGAAATAGATTTAGGAATCATAAAAAGAATTAATTCTCCAGGTTCTATATATTGTAATAATGGCTCTCTTAAGGTAGATTCCTATAGTGAAACTTATTATAATGAAAAATCTTTATTATTATTATCTGCCAATGGGGCTATATCTATTAATAATAGTGAAAAAAGTATTGTTCCAGCCTATTTAGTAGCTCTAGGAGAAAATGGAACTGTAAAAAAACTTAATGATGATGCTGCTCTTAATATAAAAGGTGGTATGGCTGTTAAAGATTTTACTCTTGAAAGTATTCCTAAAAAAGGTGGTTATTTAGAATATAATACGCAATTAGATCCAACGAAAGAGACATTTAAGGAATGTATTGGCGTGGCTCTTGGTCCCAGGGGAGGTAGACTATGAAAAAACTTGGGATGAGCCTTGTTGAAATCTTAATTGCTGTTGTTATTTTTGTTTCTGCGATTATTCCAATATGGGGTTTGATGAGTTCTTCTCATCAACAGGTTGTTAGATCTGCAGATGAAATTAAAATTAGTCAATTAACTGTAGAAATACTAGAACAAATAGAAAATTATGGAAATGTTGAAGTTTTGCTTGAAAAATTGAATGATAATGATGGTCCTGACGGTCCTAATTCATTAACTTCAAATGGCACTATTACCTTAAGAGATTTAGAAGGTTTGAAAATAAAGATAGGTTCTTTTGATTATTATCTTATGCCAGAACTAACTGTTATGTTTACTGCAGTTAATGATAAAAACAATAATCCTATAGGTTGTATGGTGTCATTAACGATGTCTTATAAGAGTAAAGAGAGTTTAGACCGTACCGAATATATGTTACGAGGTTTTTTGAGTGCAAAAAAATAAATCAAAAAAGCAGGGTTTAACATTAGTTGAAATCCTTATATGTATGGGAATCTTGGCTGTAATCATTGGAATTATTATTACGACAATGAGCAGAGGTGCTTCTAATGTTCAGAAAGGTAGTTTTAATGCTCTTGCTGCAAATCAGGCTTTTTGGATAGTTTCTGTTATGAGAAATGATATTTCAAAAGCTATTAATGAAGTGTCTTTTAGTAATTCTGATGAAGGCTGGAATGGTGATAACGAAATAGAAGTAATAATAGAAGGTGGAAAAGCTTCTTATTCTATTGAACAGGTAGGTGGTTTTAAAAAATTTGTTAGAAAGTTTACATCGGCTGGTGGAAAATCAGATTTAAAAATATCAGACGACAGAATTCAGTCTTTTGGTGATCAATATATGACTAAAATGACTGTAACAGATAAAGAAGATAATGGCATCAAATATTTTTGGGTTGAAATAACTATGGAAGACCCACATAAATCTACTCCCGGTAATCATGAAATAGTTTGGACAGCTTCTATTTATCCTCCATTGGTAGACCAGATTAACGAAATTTGGGCTCCAACCGTTGAAGTTGAATAATGTTAAAGTAAATTAATAGAAAGGCTTTTGATAATGAAATATAGAAAGTATTTATTTGTTTTTATTACCTTAGCCCTTTCTGTACTATTGTTTGAAACTGGTTGCTGTAGTGGAAGATATAGTTATTATATATACAAAAAAAAGGGAGAAGAAGCTCTTTTAGCTAAAAAGTATAAAAAAGCTCAAAGTTATTATTCCATAATTTATAAAAATGAATCTAGTATGGAAAAAATAGATAAAGAGAAGACTACTTGGGCTTTCTACCGTTTAGGGGTTATTGCTGAAGTTTCTGGCGATATAAAAATGGCAAAAGGTTATTATTGGGGTGATGCCATAGACGATGGATTCTATGAAGATCAACCTCTTACTAATTGGTTTGCTCAGGCAGGTTGGACTCAATTAGATGAATATGATTCTCCAAGAACATTAGAAGAAATACTTGAATTTGAAAAGACAACTCCACCTGAAAACGAAGAAGTTTCTAATACAGACCGTAAAAAGGAAATTATATTTTCTAAAAAAGATAATAAACCTAGTACAAATATAGCTAATAATGAAAGCTCTGGGAAAATAATAAAAACTTTTAGCAGGTCTGAATCGTTACCTCCACGAGGAACTCCAAAACCACTGAAGGTGTTTTATTAAGGTGAAAGTTGAAAGTTGAAAGTGGAAAGCTGAAAGATATAAGTAGTTGTAGTTTGTAATATTGAAGATTAATTAAAGGGAGTTAAAATGGCTAGAAAGGAAAACCGTTACAAAAAGCTTTGTGAAGCTTATGATTTAGGGATTAAAGAATGCACTGAATATCAACAAGAATGTCGTGACTTTGTTCATGAATTAAAAAATTCTATTGTTGAAAGCTTGGGTTGCCCTGAAACAAAAGTTTTTATGTTCCCACCAAGCACTGGCTTTGTAAAAGAAGGTGGACATCTTCACGGAGATGAATTCGATACAGAATTTGGAGAAAACGGAACAGCAGCAATAGGTTTTGCTATTAACGTCAATGGACGATCTCTTGAAGAAAAGTTTTTCACTTTTTTAATCGTATTTAAAAAGACTGGTTCTATTATAACTTTTAATGTAGATGACAATAAAGATTTCAAAAATACTCCTGAAGGAGTTCAAGATTTTTGTGACTATTTATTTAAAGAGGCAGAAAAAAATCTTTTAAGTAGATTAAAGAATTTCTTGCAATCGCCTGAAGATGCTTCAAAACCCATAGGATTTAGAATGTCTACAGAGGTAAGCAACACGAAGATCTAATTGACGGTGAATTGTAGTGAGTGATAATGAAAAAAAACTGTATCCAGCCGATAAAGCTGTAAGCATACTTAGGACTAATTATTTTAATCAATATGCTTTGTTAGCATTTTTCCGCTTCTTTATCGGTTGGTGTCTGGGGTTTGGTTTTGTTGTTTTATTTTTTAGATTCATAAACGTTAATAGTCGTTTTGGACTTTGGTTTTTAGCTGGTTTCCCATTAGCAATTCTTTTCGGATTAGATTTTGCTTCTAAACATAAAGTTCCTGAGATTAAATGCGTTGCTGCTGTTGATTCTTATAATGAGGCGGGGGGACTTCTTATATCTGAAAGTGAATTAGGTGATAAAAGCTGGTATGTCTTAAGAAAACATTCTTTTGAAGTTCCTGAAGTAGATTTTCCTGTAGATAAAAAACATTTTTTTACGTTATTGTTAGTTTCACTTTTATTTGTTATTTCCAGTTTTTATGTTCCTATGCCAAAGCGTTCTTTCTTTAAGAGCAGAAAAATTGATTTGACAGAAAAAGTTAATGAATTAAAAGAACAAATAGAGTTGCTTGAAGAAGAAAAAGTCATTACGCCAGAGGAAAAGAAAAGTTTAGAAGAATCTTTAGATAAAATTGTTGAATCTTCGAATAATGAATCTCCTGGTATTACTTTTGAATCCTTAGATCAAATGAAGGATAAGCTTCGTTATGAAGCAGGGGCAGAGGTTAAAAAAAGAATTAATGATATGCAATTGCTGAAAAAGCTTGAAGATTATGTTAAAGAAGCCAAAAGGATGGCTGAAGATCAGAAGAAAGTCAAAGAGGCTTTAGATAGGTTTAAAAATGAATTAAGAAAATCGGGAATGAGTGAACAACAGATTAATGATTTTTTAAATGAACATTTTGGCGGTAATGGAAGCGAACAAGGCATCCAAAGAAGCCAGATGAATTCTTATTCTCAAAATTTAAGAGATAAAATTAATCAAAAAGGAATAGAAAATTCAGATTTAGCTGAAAAGTTCCGCAGTAAAGATTTGATTGATGAAGAAACCTTAGAAAAAATACGCAGGAATTATTCTGAAAACTCAAATGATTCAAAAGATATTTCAAAAGAAGAAAAGTTTTTTAATATAGATAATAACCAATCAACAAATATGGGTAATTCAAATAATGAATCTCAGTATAATCAGAATAATCAGTCTATGAGCGAGGCTCAGTTAAGACAAGAAGGTCAAGAGACTCAAAATAGCCAAATAGGGCAGCAAGGTCGCGAGGGGCAGCAAGGTCAAGAAGGTCAATCTGGTCAAGAAGGGCAATCTGGTAGAGAAGGACAATCAGCTCAGGAAGGTCAATCTGGTCAAAAAGGGCAATCCGGTCAGGAAGGTCAATCTGGACAAGAAGGTCAATTCGGTCAGGAAGGTCAATCTGGTCAGGAAGGTCAGTCTGGTCAGCAAGGACAATCAGGGCAAGAAGGCCAATCTGGTCAAGAAGGCCAATCTGGTCAAGAAGCCCAATCTGGTAAGTCTGGAGAATCTGGGGGAGAAGGGCAATCTGACCAAGGCGGAGAATCTAGTGATTCTTCAGAAAGTAGCTCAACTAGCTTAGATTTAGGTAGTGGTGGTATTGGTAAAGGTGGAGGTTACACTCCAATGACATTTGGCGATAAAACTTCTGACCACAACGCCAAATATCATGATGAAGTTTTGCCAGAGATAAATAAAAAATCTGCAGTTGATTCTAAAACTATTGGAATAGGTATTGCTAGTCCAAATGTTGAAAAAGAGAAATTTGAATATAATTCTAGAGATTTTACATCAAAGAATAAAGAAGGTAATAATTTAAACAATAAGAATATATTGCCAAAATATAGAAATACTGTTAAAAACTATTTCAGTCATTGAAAATATTAAATGAAATTACATGGGAGACTTATATGACTTTGAATAATTCACAATTGCCTGATAAAGAGCTTGTATTAAAAGCTTCTAGAAATATTGCAAGGGTAATGAATGAACTAAATAGAATTCTTGTTGGTAGACCTGAACTTCATAAGTTGGTTGTAACAGGTATTCTGAGTCGTGGGCATATTTTGCTTGAAGGTCTTCCAGGTGTAGGAAAAACAGCTTTAATTAAGACTCTTGGAGAACTGTTCGGATTGCAATTCAGTAGGGTTCAATTTACTCCTGATTTGATGCCTGGCGACATACTGGGTTCTCATATCTTACAACAAAGAGAAGATGGTTCAAGGCAAATGACTTTTCAGCCTGGTCCTATTTTTACTAATATTTTGCTTGCAGATGAAATTAATAGAGCCTCTCCTAAAACTCAATCAGCTTTACTGGAAGCAATGCAAGAAAGATGTGTAACGTTAATGGGAACTACAAGAAAACTTCCTGACCCATTTTTCGTTTTGGCTTCTCAGAACCCAATTGAATTAGAAGGAACTTATGCTTTACCAGAAGCACAATTAGACCGTTTTATGTTTAAACTTGAGGTAAAAAGTGCTGATGTAGAAACTATGAAAACAATTATTACTTCAAGAAGACGTGGAGAACCACCTAAAGCGGCTTTTAAATTTTCAGAAGCAGAATTAAAGGAATTATTTGAAATAATGGAAGAAATTTATTTGCCTAATGCTGTTGCTGATTATATTGCAAGACTAGTTTGTGCCACTTCTCCTGCAGAATCTAACTCAATGAAGGAAGTAAAAGAGTTTGTCCAATATGGGGCTTCTCCAAGAGCAGCAATAGCAGTTTCTGAAGCCGCAAGAGGTATGGCTTTAATCGAAGGAAGACCAAGTGTAGGGTTTGAAGATGTAAAAAAAGTTTTTATTCCAGCCCTGAATCATAGAGTATTGCTTAATTATAAAGCTAGATTTGAGTCTTTAACATCTGAAATATTGTTAAACAAAATAATGGCAAATGTTAAAGAAACAGACTTTAATTAAAATTTATATTTATGGGTAAAACTATGAAGTTTAAAGTTAATCTTATTTTATTAATTGCTTTTTTTATAGAAATATGTTTGCCGAACTTTGTTATGGCATCTCTAGAAGATATTTCTGTTTATGAATTGCCTTCTTTGATTACTGATAAAGAAGGTAAAGGATATTCTGTTTATCGATTTAGTTTACAGAACAATACATCTAAGAGACAGACCGTAGATATTGAACTCGAAAACAAGAATACATATGATAGTGGCGAAGGGTATATAGTTTCAAAGCAAGTTGAACTCACCGCCGGGGAAAGCAGAGAAGAAAAAATATTTTTCCCTAACACATTCAGCAGAAATGATACTGAGGTATATTTTGCTGTCAAAGGGAAAATTGTTAAAAAGTTATCTCCTAAAACAGGATTATCTGTTTCTAAAGGTTACTATTATGATGCATATCATGTTTTGATAGATAGAAAAATTACTAACTTAGATACAGATAAACTTTTTAAAGATCCAGGTTTAGATTATAGATCTAGAGAAAAATACAAAACTTATTATTTTGAAAGTAATCTAGATTTATTAGATAGAGAGTGGCTTTCATATAGTCAATTTGATGCATTATTGTTTTATAATGATACTTTTGAAGATATTCCAGAAAGTATACAAAAAGGTATTTTTGACTATGTTAGAGTTGGCGGGCATTTGCTAATACTAGGTGAATTCAATGATCAAAGATTATTGGATGAGATTAATGGAGTAAAGAAAGAAATAAAGCGTGAAAATAAGTCTGAGAATAAGTCTGAAAGTAAAAATTTGTCAGATGCTATCAAGGGGTTAGATTCATATTTAAAGCCAAATGCGAGAAGAAGTATAGTTCCCTCTCGTGGTCAGAGTCAAACAGCTTCATTTTCGACTGGAGAAGATGCCCTTATTAATTATAAAAATTTTGGATTAGGAAGAATTACTTTTTTAAAAAAAGATATTTTTGAATTATTAAAAGAAACTGTTGAAGAGGAAAAGAGCACAGGTAGTTCTTATAGTTCTACTAGATATAGCAGAAAAGAAGATAAAGACTCTAAAAAGTCTAAAAAAATAGATAATTCGGGTAAAATATATGTTCCTAAAAAAGTATTGGGTAATTTTGAATATAATAAAACTTTGATTTTTTCAAAAGATGGTTTCAACTCTTTTAAATTAACTGATTCTTACAGATCGAAATACCAAGCTTTTGCAGGTTCTCCTATTTTTTTAGCTTTTCTTGTTGTGTTATTTGCTTTATTGATAGGTCCTATAAATCTATTTATTTTACATAAATATAATCAGAAAATAATGGTTTTTCTTAGTGTCCCAATAATATCATTAATATGTTGTAGTATTCTTTTTCTTTATTTCTTAATGTTTGAATATGGAAGATTGGATTATTTTAGACAATCTTTTACTATTCTTGATGAAACCTCTAATACTTCTTATACTATTGGCGGTGGAATTGTTATTGCAGGAAGAAATATGAATAATGAGCTTGTTTTCCCATTATCTTCTGCTGTTATTCCAAGTTCTATGTCTTGGAGAGATAAATCTATAAATACTTCCAAAAAGAGCATTAAATTAGATAAGGCACAGAATCTAACTTATAATTGGATTAAAGCTAAGAGTCCTTTCTGTTATAGCGTTACAACTATAAAGCAAGATAGGTCTAGATTAGAAATAAAGAAATCTGGAAAAGAGTATGATTTGTTAAATGGACTTGGAGCCGATTTACTAAGTGTATATTTATTGGGTGATGATGGAAATATTTATAAAGCCAATAATATTAAAGCCGGTGCCACTGGAAAAGCTGAATTTAACTTTAGTTCAAATGGCAATAGAAAAACGGCAGCTATTAGCTATTATTACTTATTTGCAAAATATAATGATATAAAACAATGCGAAGAATCAATGTTTGATTATGCAAAAAGCACTTTAAAAAAAGGTGAATATATTGCTTTGCTAAGTAAAGATCCTTTTCTTAAACAGGGATTAGAAAAGAAAGCAGAAGTTCATGAATTAGGTTGTTTTGTGCATGGAATAAGTGATTTTGGGGGTTCCAAATGAAATTGAGAGTAAAACATCTAAGAAAGCAATTTACTAACTGTTTAGCGGTTAGCGATATATCTTTTGAAATATCAACAGGTGAAATTACTGGATTTGTTGGACCTAACGGAGCAGGAAAAACTACAACAATGCGTATTCTTGCTACTATAGACCAATGCACAGAAGGTTGGGTTGATATTGACGGTAAGTCAATTCTAGAATATCCTGAATTGGCAAGAAAACATATTGGTTATGTGCCAGATTCTTTGCCTTCAAACAGCGATATGACTGTTCACGAATATTTAGATTTTTTTGCTAGAGCATATGGTATAAAAAGTCCAAAAAGGCAAAAAACAGTTGAAAGTTTAGAAGAATTTACAAACCTGGTTGGAATTAGGGAAAAATATATTGATTCCCTTTCAAAAGGTATGAAACAAAGAGTTTCAATTTGTAGAGCTCTAATTAATGACCCTGATTTTATTCTTATGGACGAGCCTGCCGCAGGTCTTGACCCAAGAGCAAGAATAGAATTAAGAGAACTTCTTAAAATTCTTTGCGAAAGAAATAAAGGTATTTTTATCAGTTCACATATTTTAAGTGAATTATCTGAAATATGTACTTCAACTGTAATTATAGAAAGGGGAAGACTTCTTAAATACGGGAAAATTGATGATGTTGTTAAAGAAGTTTCTTCTAATAAGCGTATTATCCAATTGAAAACTATTGCTCCTAACCCAGATCTTCCTAATAAGCTAGTATTACAGCCTCTTATTTCTAATATTTCCTGTTCAGGTAATTTAATAGAGTTTGAGTATGAAGGAACAGATGTTCAAGCAGCAGAGTTATTATCTTTTCTTGTAAAAGAAGGGGTTGCCATAGGTTCATTTGGTTTTAAACAGCAAAATCTTGAATCTATCTTCATGAACATTACGAAAGGTGATGTACAATGAACGAATATTTAATGAAATTTGATGATTATTTAAATGCAATATTAGTTAAAGATTTGAGACAAGCAGTAAGAGGAAAGTTTATTTGGAGTGTTTTAATACTTTATTTAACTATAATAGTATTAATTCTATTTTTCTCTCTTCTTGATGCAGATTCTAGCGGCAATATAGATGGTGAATTTATAAGTCTTGCTATGCTAGGTTTTATGTTTTTTGTCTGTGGTCTTTTAATTCCTATTCAAATAGGGAAGAAGACTGGCGATGAAATTAATGATGCTACCCACGAACTTTTATTTACTACAACAATGAAACCTTCATCTATTGTTAGTGGCAAAATCTTAAGTGGCGTGGTTACTATAGTAATGATGTATTCTACTCTAGCTCCATTCTTGATGTTGACTTTATTTATGGGTGGAGTAGATATGAAAAATCTAATACTAGGATTAATATATTCATTCATTGTTTCTAATCTCTGTGTGTTGTTTCAGGTTCATGTGGGTTTGTCTTATCGTAATCTTTTGAAAAGTGCACCAGGTTTTGGTAATAAAGCAGGAGCAATTGTTTTTCAAATAATTGCTTGGTTCTGGCTTGCTGGAATAGGTGCTGAATTATTGAATGGTAGACTTTTCAGGCATAATAATAGCTCAGAAACTTGGATTGTAATATTTTATTTTTTAGCATTTGTAATTTGTACTTCATTAACTTTGTATGTATTAACGGTTAGCAGATTAGAACCAGAATCTTCTAATAGATCATATTTGTTTAAATCTGTTGCAACTGTTCTTTGGATAATAGGTTCATTTTTATCTACATTCTCTGAAAATGCTGTACAAGCCTGGACTTTTATTGTGTTTATTGCTTTAATTGTTCTTTCTTTTATATTACTATTAGATCCGGAAACATACAGTCCGAGAGTAATTAAAGAAATTCCTGATTCTCCAATAGTAAGATTTTTTGTATTTCCATTTTATACAGGAATGGCAAATTCATTATGTTGGATAGTTATTTTTGCGATATTAAATTATATTTATGGTCTGGTGGTTGCATCAGTAATTGGTCATCCCTATTGGGATTTTACTAGGTCATTGACTGCTATGGCTAGCGTTCTTGCATATGCAATAGCATATTTTATGCTTGCTAATTCCCTTCGAAAATTATTTCTCAGTAAAGAGCCAAAAGGTGTTGTTGTCGGAATACTTGTATTTATAATATTAGTTGCAGTTATTTTACCGCTTTTCCTGTCACAAATGGTTCCCTATGAATTTCGCAAAGTTGTAGTATTAATCAGTCCTTTTGCCGCTTTCTTTGGATCTAGTAGTGATATGGTGGGACCTGTTATTTGTAGTTTGATTTTCCTTGTAATAACTTTAGCTTTTAATTCTTTATCAATGATTTCACAGATTAATAGTTATTTCTCAAAAAGTCTTGATTCGGATAATGACTATCATAATAAATATAATGTATATAAGGATTTCGATGACAATTGAACAGAGTAGATAAGAAAATCTTAGAATCAGCAGAACTTTCGGGGCAAAGATTCCATTTGAATCTTTCCTCCCGTTTTGCTGGCAGCCAGGGTGGTGGAAAATACGGGGCTAAAACCGGACAATCTTTAGAGTTTGTTGAACATAGAGAGTATCAGCCTGGAGACGATATTAGACATGTAGATTGGAGTGCTGTTGCCCGTTCTGATAAACTTGCAATTAAATTATTCCGAGAAGAAATCACTCCTCATCTTGATCTGCTATTGGATTTGTCTACTTCAATGAATATAAATAAAGAAAAATTCAATGCTCTTGCTTCATTAGCTGCTATATTAATAAAAGCCTCCAATAATTCAGGTTACTCTAACAATACTTGGCTTATAAAGGATTTATGCAGAAGGGTTGAACCTATTAATCTTCCTATTGATAAATGGTCTGATTTTGAAGCAAATTCCAGTAATAATACAGGAAAAACAATTTGTGATTTTCCTCCGAAATTGAAGAATGGAGCTGTAAGGATATTAATAAGTGACTTATTTTGGAATCAAGAACCTTTAGGTGTCTTAAGAAGATTAGCAGATGGGGCAGCGGCTGTTATAGTAATCCAATTAGTTTCATATATAGATAAAAATCCAGAAATATATGGAAATATGCGCTTAATTGACGTTGAGTCAAAAGAAGCTCTTGAACTTATTTGTGATGAGGCTCTTATTGAGGAATACAAAACTAATTTTGATAAACATAGTCAATATTGGAAAGAATGTTGCACAAAATCTGGAGCAGTTTTTTGTTTCTTAGAAGCTGAAAATTTGCTTAAAGACTTCGTTCCTGATGAATTAATAAAAAATGAAATTTTGGTATTAGGTTATTGATATGCCTATTTTTACAAATTCAAGTGCATTATGGGGAACCTTAATATTTCTAGGTCTCATTGCTATATATATTTACAGAAGAAGATCTAGAAATATTGTTGTTTCTTCTCTAATGTTTTTTTCAAAATCTAAGAGTACTGCTGAAGGTGGGCAAAAGCTACATAAACTTCAAACTCCTTTAATATTCTTTCTTGAAATATTAATCTTTTTAATGCTAATTTTAGCTATTGCCGATCCTATGCATCTTCAAAGCGGTCAATTGATACCTATTTCAATTGTTTTAGATGACTCATTGTCAATGACAGCCGGTGGTGAAAAATCTGCTCAGAAACTTGCATTAAAATACTTAGAAAAAAATATTTTTACCAAATCATTTTATAGATTTACTATTATTTTAGCTGGTGAACGCCCAAGAATAATAGGTAGACGCGATATGCCACTTATTGAAGCTGAAAGTGCTTTAAGAAGCTGGAAATGTGAGTCTGTTTCTTCAAATTTAATGGTTGCTGTATCTCAAGCTATAGAAATGAATTCCGAAGAAACAACTATTTTAGTTTTAACAGATCATTTAAATGATAAGGCAACTTCAGAGTCTATTAAATGGATAGCATTAGGAAAAGCTAGAGATAATATTGCAATAACTTCGGCCAATCGAAGTGCTAATGGCAGAGTTGACAGGTGTTTCTTTGAATTTACAAATTTTTCAGATAACCCCCAAGAAATAGATGCAGAAATAATTGATTCTACAAATGATAAAGTTTTGGAAAGCGTGAATGGGAAAATAGCGCCAAAAGCATCAAGAAGAGTTGTTTTAAAAACTTATGAGCAGAATTCAATTATTAAAGCCAATATCAAAAATGATGATGTTAATTATGATAACGAAATAATTCTATTACCTATTAAACGAGATAAGCTTAGAGTGGCTTTAAATCTAAAAGATAATAATTTGTCTGAAGCGGTGAAAAAAGCTATTTTATCCACTGATATGGCAATAATTAGCAATAAATCTCCAAATGTAATTATTTCTGATAATAAGATAAAAGGTGATGATTCTCTTTTTACAGAGCTTGTTATAATTAATGCTTCTCAGTCTTTATTTCTTGCGAAAAATTTAGCTTCAGATAAAGAGTATCCTTTAACTTCGGATTTACCATTAGATGAAGGTTTATGGGTTGCTGACTCAAATTTTAAGAGGGCAGGTAAAGTTTTATTGATTTCAGGTCATACACCATTGATTTGTTTAGATGATGAATCAGAAAATTATAATACCATTTATTTGAATTATTGTTTTAATAAGTCAAATATGAATAAGACAAACTTTTGGCCTGTTTTTTTCTATAACCTTATTGAATGGAGTATGCTTAGTTCTTTAGGACCGTCGACCTTTAATTACAAATCAGGCAGTAAAATTGATTTTAATACAGAAAAAGATTCTACTAAAATTACAATTAGGAAAAAAACAGGAAATAAAGTAGATGTTATCGAAAACTTTGCAAATAACGGGAAGGTTATTCTAACAGCGGGTGTTCCAGGTTTGTATGAAATTGAAGATGGTGAAAAAAAATATACAATTTCTGTAAATCTTTGTTCTCATGAAGAATCTGATTTGAGCAAAGCAGCAAGCAATAAAATGTTACCAGAAATAATTTCGGATGAAAATATGAGCCATTTTGAAAGCGTAAAATGGTGGTTTATATTATTAGCTTTTATTTTATTGTTACTACATCAATGGCTTATTTCAAGGAGGAGGGCTGGTTATGCTTTCTGAACCTCATTGGTTAATTTTAATATTCCCTCTTCTTTGTCTAGTGTTTTGGTTTAGACCTGATTCTAAAATAATACTTAGTATAAGAATTTTGCTTATATTAGTGCTTTGTTTTGCTTTATCTTCACCCATAATTAAGATTAAGGGGCGTGAAGGGGTTATTGTTGTTGTTGCAGATAGAAGTTCGTCTATGCCTGTTAATATAGACAAGCGTATTCAGGAAACAACAGGGATTCTATTGGAAAATATGCCGATTAACAGTAAATTGGGTTTGGTAAGTTTTAATGATAAGGCTAGAATAGAATTCAGTCCAACGAAGAATGAGGTATCTGCTTTATCTGAATTACAAAATACAGAGGCTTCAAAATTATCAGATGGGATAGAACTAGGGCTTTCTCTAATTCCAGATGGTGTTTCAGGTAGAATAATAGTTGTTTCAGATGGTTTGTGGAATGGTAATGACCCACAAACCGCAGCATTGGCTGCAATTAATAGAAATATTCCTATAGATTATCGACATATATCTAGATCTGTTATTAATGACTTGGCGGTTTCTTATTTAAATGTTCCAAAGTATTTAGAGCCTAATGAACCTTTTATTTTAAGAGCAGGAGTAGAATCTCCTTTGGAACAGAATGTTGATATTGAATTACTTAATGGTGATAAACAAATATTTAAAACGAATTATCATTTTAAAGCGGGTTTAAATGAGTTAAATTTTAGTTTATGTGCTCCATCAAGCTCAGTGGCAAAATATATTTTTAAAGTTACTCCTTCTAGTGATGACTCACAGCCTCAAAATAATGTGGCTCAAGCTGTTGCTCTAGTTAAAGGTAAAAAACCAGTATTAATTATTAATGAGTCGGTTAATTCTACTCTTAAGAACCTTTTGGATAAAAACGATATTCAATCTGATTTGAAGAAACCAAGAGATTTTTCTTGGAGTATAGAGGATTTATCTGGTTATTCAGCAGTAGTTCTTGAAAATATTCCTGCTGAAAGCCTGGGCTTTAATGGTATGCATAGTCTTTCTGCCTGGATAAAGCACATGGGCGGTGGTTTACTAATTACCGGTGGAAAAAATTCATATGGGAATGGAGGCTATTACCAATCACCATTAGAAGAGGCTTTACCCGTTTCTCTTGAAATGAGAAGTCAGATGCGAAAAGTAACTATTGCTATAGCTGTTGTTTTAGACCGTTCTGGAAGTATGATGATGCAGGTTGGCGGCAGAACAAAGATGGATTTGGCTAATTTGGGAGCTGCTGCTTCGCTAGATTTATTGTCTCCAATGGATGAGTTTGGAGTTTTGGCAGTAGATACAACACCCCACGTTATCTTACCTTTGCAGGATGTGAAAAATAAAAATTCAATGCATAATACAATATTAACTATTCAATCTATGGGTGGAGGAATATATGTTTATGATGGTATTGAAGCTGCAATTAAGATGTTAAAAGAGGCTAAAAGTCAAACCAGGCATATAATTCTTTTCTCTGACGCAAACGATTCTGAAAAACCAGGGGAATATTGGAAATTATTAGATTATGCAGAAAAACTAGGAATGACTTTAAGTGTAATAGGTTTAGGAAAAGAAACTGATTCCGATGGAGAAATATTAAAAAAGATTGCAGAAGCAGGAAGAGGTCGTTGTTATTTTACTGATGAACCTGAAGAATTGCCTAGACTTTTTTCTCAAGATACATTTATTGCTGCAAAGAGCACTTTTGTTGAAGAACCAATTAATATTAATACTGTTGGAGGTATTAATAGTATTCTAGGAACGGCCTTAAATTTTAATTCTTCAATAAATGCATATAATATCTGTTATTTAAAACCAGAGGCAACTTCTTTGATAGTTGCTGATGATGAAGAAAAATCTCCCATACTTTCTACTTGGCAATATGGCTTAGGTAAAGTAGCCTGTTATACTGGAGTTACTGGTAAAGAACAGGGTGGAGAATTTTTAAATAGTGATTTGAGTTCTAAGGTATTTTGTAATTTATGCGATTGGTTGGCTTTTGATGACAGAAATGCTCTTGGAGAAATAGTTGTTTCTCAAAGAATTGAAAATGGTATTTGGAAAGTATTTTTAAATTTAGATCCAGAAAGATTAAGAGATCCATTTAGCAGTAATCCTAGTATTGATATTCTTACTTCATCAAAAGGTAGAAAACCAAATCATTTTATATTAAATACAAGTTGGGAAACTGCAGATCAGCTTTCTGCCAGTTATGAGGTTAAAAGTAGTGAAGTGATAACTTCTTTTCTTAGTATCAATGAAAAACAAAAACTAATGCTCGCTCCGGCTTGTCAGATTTATTCCCCTGAATTTCTTCCACAGCCAAATAGAAACGGAGCTAAAGAATTGAAAAAATTAGCTAAAATGACAGGGGGAAATGAAGTAATTGATTTAAGTTCGGTTTGGGCTACTATGCCGATGGTATATCAGGATAAAAACATATCGAATTTTTTGTTTGCTATTTCGTTAGTATTATTTTTATTAGAAATATCTGAAAGAAGATTAGCTTTGTTTAGTATCATACTGTCTTTCTTTAAGAATCCTAAGAATAAAACGGATAATAGATTAAAAGTTTCTCCTGCACAAAACGAACCTGTTATTGAAGGAAAAACTATAGCTATGGCAAAGAATTTTAATATTCCTGCAGATAATAAAATAACTGATTCTACTATTAATGATAATAAAGATGATGAATTAGATGTTTTTGATGCTTTGAAAAAGGCTAAGAAAAAAGCTGACAGAAGAATGTGAACAAATAAGACTATTATTCCTTTCTGGGAAAATATGTTATTATATATTGGGGTTGTAGAATAAATATTAAAGGAAATTTTATGGATATACAGCAAATATTAGCTTCGGCTATGAAAAAAAATACTTCTGATGTAATTCTTACAGTTGGAAGACCTCCGATGTTACGTGTTAACGGTAGTTTAACTCCAGACGGTTCTGAATCTTTGACAGATAAAGATTTAGAACGCCTAATATATTCTGTAATAAATGAAGAGCAAAAAGTAGAATTTGAAGCTCATTCAGAATTGGATTTAGCAATCGAATTTCCTGAATCTGGCAGATTCAGAGTTAATGTTTTCAGACAACAGGGAAGAATCGGAGCAGCTTTAAGACCTATTATGAGTAAAATTCCAACATTGGAATCTCTAGGTTTGCCCTCTATCACTCAAGATTTTTGTAATTTATCAAGTGGATTAGTTTGTGTTACAGGACCAACTGGTAGTGGAAAGTCTACAACTTTGGCAGCGATGATTAATTATATTAACCAAAATAGAGCTTGCCATATAATCACTGTTGAAGACCCTATAGAATTTGTTCATTCTCATAAGCTTTCTGTTATAGAACAAAGAGAAGTAGGAAAAGATACTGAAACTTATTCTGCTGCTTTAAAATATGTGTTAAGGCAGTGTCCAGATGTTATATTGATAGGTGAAATGCGTGACTTGGAAACAATTGCAGCGGCTTTAACAATAGCTGAAACAGGGCATTTGGTCTTTGCTACTTTACATACTCAATCAGCAGCAAAAACGATAGACCGTATAATCGATGTTTTCCCACCTTATCAGCAACAGCAGATCAGAGCTCAATTAGCTACAACTTTAAAAGGCGTTATTTCCCAGATACTTTTACCTAAACAAGATGGTTCAGGAAGAGTAGCAGCACGAGAAATAATGGTAGTTAATTCTGCTATTTCTAATCTTATTCGTGAAGCAAAGGTTTATCAGATTCCTACAGCTATACAAACTGGAGGAGCTCTTGGTATGATTTCTATGGAACTGTCTTTAGCAAATCTCAAAAATGAAGGTATAATTTCAAATGAGGTTTACCAGACTAGAACCCGTTCAAATTTTGGCTCTAACACCAATACTAATACTGCAAATACCGCTTCTGGTAAATCTTCTTATGGAACAACTTCTTCTTACGGCACTTCTTCAACTTATGGCTCTACTTACGGTTCAACTTCAACTTATGGAACTCCAAAATAATTAATAGGAGGATAAAATGCAAATTTCAGTTGATTTGATTAAAAGCTTGCCTTTATTTGCTAAACTTAGCAAAGAAGACATTGCTGAAAGTCTTCAAATATTTAAGTTAATAGAACCTGAAGAACCAAATTATATTATTTTTGAAGAAGGTGGAGTAGGGGATTCTCTCTTTTTAGTGCTAAAAGGTATGGTTGAAATTCAGAAAACCATAGACGCAGAAAAAGGCACAAGTAAAATATTGGCTACTTTACCTGAGGGTTCTTTCTTCGGGGAAATGGCTTTGCTTACTGGTGAAACTCGTTCTGCATCTGCTATTTTAAGAGGGGTTAATGGTAGACTTATAAAAGTTGAAAGAAATGATTTTATGGAATTTATGGCTTCTACGCCACGGGTTGCTTCTTTGTTATTAGGAGCACTTGTTAGCAGTTTATCTGATCGTCTTAGAGCTACCAGCACAGATGTTGTAACTTTGTATGAAACAGGAAGAATAATTGGGAAAACATCTAATTTTAATGAAATGGTTTCACAAGTTCTAGATAGAATGATTAAGGTTACAAATGCTACTGCTGGATTTGTTATGCTTTGGAATGATGTCGTAGATTGCTTTGAATGTAAAATTGCTTTGCCAGATTTCCCACCTGTAACTGTTTTGTCTAATGATAGTCTTTTGTCTAAATATTGGTTAAATTTGGATATTCCTGTAA
>CAMJNS010000013.1 GCA_946407375.1 uncultured bacterium | reverse complement strand
GTGGCAAGTAGAATTACTCTTATGGGTAGTATTATTTACTGGATTAGCTACAGCAACTATAGGTTTTATGGAAACCTATAATTTATATTTTCAATTAACTCCCAATGGTCTTCATTTTGTAAAAGACCAAGTTTTAGCAAAACAATATGATCCTAATGGCTTTTATATTCCTCTGTTTCCTCAATTAGCTAGTCCTGATTACGCAATGGGCTCTGTTGTATCAACATTTGGAAATAGAAACTATCTTGGTACTTTTGCAATGTTTGTTGCTTTCGTTCCATTAGCTTTCATTTTCTATTACAAAAATATATATATGAAGCTAATTTCTTTGGGTCTCTTTAGCTGGCTACTTTATGGACTTTATATTACAAGATGCAGAGCGGCTTTAATAGGTTTTGCTGTTGGTTTTATCTTTATGATGATAATGGCAGCAATACACTTTAAAGGATCTAAAAAAGTTATGATAATAGGCGGTATTATAGTAATAACTGCAACTATAGGCTGCTTATTAGGTGGCTTAATAGTTTCAGCTAGAACAATTCGCTCAGAATCAATGTGGGATAAAATAAAACTAACATTTACCCTGAATAGATTAGTAAGTAATACATATGAGAGAATGTGGGTATGGTATGGAAACAATAAAGCCTTTACAGAAAACCCAAGAACTCTTCTTCTTGGGCAAGGCTTTGGTTCCTTTAAGCATTTCTTCCCATTGAAAGAAGCAGAAGTTTTCTCTGATTCCAATAAGCAAAGTTTCACTGCTGTAACATTCAGACAAGCTCACAATGACTGGTTACAAATCTTTTCTGAATTAGGTATCATAGGAATGATTCTCTTCCTATTTTTAGTAAAAAGATTTTTTGCTTCTATTAGTAATTCAATGCAAAAAGATATTTTTGGTCAAAAAGATAACAAAATGAATGGAGATCATATTTTAATTATAGGATTAGGAGCAGCTATCGTAGCTCAACTCTTCGCAGCAGTTCCAGATTTTCCATTCCACAGAATTGAAACAGCAGTATTTGCAGTAATCTTTTTAGCCTTAGTCCCAGTTTTAACAGAAACAGATTTCTTTAAATCACCATTGAAACGTATTCCTATAAAAGGTTTAAAAGAACCTCTCTGTATTTTTCTAGTTTTCATTGCTTTTATAGGTTCTTCATTAAACATTTACCATGAATTCAGGTGTTGGGATGCAGACAAAATGGTAAGAGAATCCGAATTAATTATAACTTATAGAAACAAAGATTTATTAAGTATGATAAAAGCTAGACAGCTTTTGTTAGACGCAATAAAACTTGATCCTTTGCCTGGTGACCCTTATACCAAACTTGCAACTTGGTATGAACACGGAACAACACAACAATTTTATAACGGTCTAGTCCAATTAATAAATCAATTATCTCAAAAAGGTCCGGAATTAATCCCTGAACTTGCAAAGTATAAAATGTTAAAAAGCAATAACCTTGAAGGAGTTAGCCAGTTTATTGGTGAACTCAGTGTTTTGGCTGAGGAATTGAAAAACGGCAAATTCCCTGAAATAGCCATGAAATACGTCGATAAAGCCTGGAATAACATAAACTTTAACGCCCGTTCCACTTACCATTCAATAACATTTAGAAGAATGCATATCTTCTATCATATTATGAATAATCCTGTTATGGCATACCAAGAAGCGTTAAAAGGTCTATACCGCACAGCAGGAGACGCTAGAAACATATACTATTTCTATGGCGGGAAAATAGCTACAGAATTATTAAGTAGCCAAACTCCTATAAAAGGAATCGAAAGAAGTGAATTAGAAACCAATGCTGAAAAATTCCTTAAAAAGCTTGAAAACGTAGATAATTATAAAATTCAAGCAAATGCAGCTTTAGCTATATTTTATAGTCAAAGATTAAAATGGCCTGAAGCTTTTAATCATTCGAAAATGGTATGCAATATTGTTCCCAATGACCCAACAATGCAAAATATATTAGGTATTTCAGCATTCAATATGGGAGAAAAAGAAACATCAATTCAAGCATTAAATAGAGCTATTTCACTTAATCCAACAAATCCTATTTATCATCGCGATCTTGGAACAGTATATAAAAGCTTAAAAAAATACGCTGAAGCAAAAGACCATTTTGAAAAATGTGCTGCTTCTACTAATTGCCCTGAATCTATCAGAGCCTTTGCTTTAAATGAATTAAAAATAATATCAATATTGCAGGATAAAAATAATGGTAACTAATAAATCAAAAATAGCTATATTTGCTTTAATTATTTGTAGTATGTTCACTCTTTCAGGCTGCGGAAAGAAAGAAATACCTCCCGAATATGCCAAATATATGGCTGATCAAACAGGTAAATATTTAAAACTTGGGTTCTACGGTGCTCCAGCCGAAATAGATCCAATTAAAGCAGCAGAAACAGAACATGATAAAATGTTCTGCAATTTAGTTTTTGCCTCCCCATTAAGAAAAACTGAAGAAGGCAAATATAAACCCTATTTATTTGAAAGCTTTGAAACAAAATTAGAAGACGAAAAGCTTGTAGTTATCGGGAATTGGCGTAAAGGCTTAAAATGGCACGATGGGAAAGATTTTAATGTTTCAGAATTTGAATATAGTATTAATCAAATGAAACTTCCTGAAAAAAATAGCCCTTATTCTGACACAGCAAAAGAAATCATTTCTATAAAAAATGACGGCGATACTACAGAAATAACTTTCAAGGAAAACTCAAAAAAATACCTTGATATGCTCTGTGCCGGAATAATTCCAGAACATATTCTTTCAAAAGAAAATATAGCTAGTGGTACAACTCTAGAAGAAAGTTACAAGAACTACATAAAAAAGCCCATTGGACTAGGTCCTTATCAAGTAAAAGAAAATAAAGATAATAAATTTATGCTTCTAGAACCTAATCAAAACTTTTTTGATGGAAAAGGTTCTACAAGACCTAATGTAGTTATTATTTGCTCTTATGAACTTCAGCAAACAATCAGCGATTTCCGTGAAAAACAATTAGACTGGATGAGTGCCCCTTCTATGATTGCTGAACAACTTAAAAACCTAGGTATTGAAAACATACATTATGTTGAATATCCTAATCCTGCTGTTTTAACTTGGGTATTTAACACTCAAAATGATAAATTAAGAGATGTTAATATAAGAAAAGCACTTAATCTTATTATGGATAGAAATATTGTAAAACAATCATTCGGAGAAGGATCAACTCTTTTATTTGATAACTTAATTCCAGTTGAAGAAAACATAACTCCTGAAAAAACTGCTTCTAATTTAGAAGAAGGGAAACGTCTATTAGAACAAGCAGGTATAGTAGATAAAAACAATGATGGTTTCAGAGACTTCAATGGAAATACTTTCAAATTAAGTATTTTAATTAATAATGATTCTGTTTCTAGACGCATCATCGCTGAAAAAATGATAGAAAGTCTTAAAGCTGTTGGGATTCAAGCAGAAATAAAAGCTGTTGGCTGGAATGAATTTGTTTCAAATGAATTAAAAGGTGGCAAATTTGAGACAGCTCTTCTTAGTTACCATATCAGCAATGATTGTAGTATGAAATATTTATTTGGAAGCAAAAATATTGTTGGAACGGATAGTCTTAATTTTACAGGCATAGACGATGCTGAACTTGATGCAAACTTAATTATTCTAGATTCAGCAGTAACAGATAGAGATAAAAATCTAGCATATAAAATTGTAAATGAAAAACTATCCGCTTTGTGCCCCTGTGCTTTTCTTATCAGGCCTTGTGATTTAGCCTTAATTCATGGAACTCCTGTTAAGACGATTAAATCCAAAAGCACAATTTGGGATGACATCTTAAGCTGGAAAATTATGTTTGGGAAAGAAAATTGAAATCTGTAATATGTTAAAAATAGAGAATTACAGCATAGTTTTAAAAGGATCTGATGGAAGATCTTTACCCGTATTAGAAAACATCAATCTTGAAGTTGCAGATGGAACCTGTCTTGGTATAGCAGGCGAATCTGGCTCTGGTAAATCAGTTATGGCAATGAGCATAGTTGGGCTCATTCCAAAAGCCTCTATAAATAATATTAGTGGACATATATTTATAGATAGTAAAGAAACAACTAATGCAACAGAAGATGAATTGAATAAAATCAGAGGAAAAGAAGTTGGTTTTGTATTTCAAGAACCAATGACAGCAATGAATCCTCTAATGAAACTTCAAGAGCAAATTGATGAAGTAATTTATGCTCACGAAAGTAATGTCACCCCAAAAGAAGCAAAAGCCCGTGTTATTGATGCTTTGACTAGAGCTGGTTTTAAAGAACCAGAAAAATTTCTAGATTCTTATCCTCATCAACTTAGTGGTGGAATGAGACAAAGAGCAATGATTGCAATGGCCTTAGTTATGAAACCGAATTTAATTATAGCTGACGAACCTACAACAGCTATTGATGCCGAATTGCAAATTCAATTACTTAGAGAATTAAGAAAACAAATAGTTGAACAACATTTAAGTATGTTATTCATAAGCCACGACTTAGGTGTATTAAGAAGTATCTCTGATGAAATAGCTATTTTATATTGTGGTAATTTATTAGAAAAAGGTCCCACAAAAGAAATAATCAATAATCCCCAACACCCTTATACCTGTGATTTAATTTCAGCATTGCCTAGACTTGTTCAAGAGAGGAAACTTCCACAGCCAATAATTGGAACTTTGCCATCTCCTGATGAAAAACTTAGTGGTTGTGTTTATGCTGATAGATGTAAAATAGCTACGAATAACTGTTATAATTCAAGACCTGAACTCAAAAAGATTGGAGATAGCCATTTCGTTGCCTGCTGGCACAAATAGCTTTTAAATATGGAAGACGAAGAAATACTAAAAGTATCCCATCTTTGTAAAAGTTTTGTTGTAGAAAAAAAAATAAGCGACAAAATTAAAAGACTGATTACAAAACAAAACCCCGAAAGCATTAAAGCCTTAAATGATGTATCTTTTTCTGTAAAAAGAGGTGAAATATTAGGAATATTAGGTGAATCAGGTTCTGGGAAATCAACCTTAGCAAGAGTTTTAATGGGAATACATAAGGCTGATTTCGGTGAAGCATATCTTCTAGGCAGAGATATTTTAGGAGCAAAAGATTTAGAAAAACTTGCAGTTTACCGTGACATGCAAATGATTTTTCAAGATCCATTCAGTTCTTTAGACCCTCGAATGACTGTAAAACAAATTCTGTTAGAACCATTAAAAATCCATCAATTAGTTTATGATGATAAAACTGGTTCTTTAGTTCATCAAGAACCTAACATAGAGAATATATTTAAATTAAAAAACAATATTTTTCTAAATAAAAATGTTCCTGACTTTTTTTTAAAAGATGCTTTAAAAGAAGTTGGTCTTTCTCCAGATTCACTTAATAAATACCCATCTGAATTTAGTGGCGGACAACGCCAAAGAATAGGAATATGCAGGGCATTAATTCTTAATCCTAAACTTATTATTGCAGATGAAGCAGTTTCTGCATTAGATGTTTCTGTACAGGCACAAATATTAGAATTATTGATGGAATTAAAGAAAAAACGTGGCTTGTCAATGATATTCATTTCTCATGATGTTGCCGTTGTCAGACAAATTTCAGACAGAATAATTCTTTTATACCATGGAGAAATAGTTGAAGAACTCCCAGCAGACAAATTGCTAACCGATGCCAAACATGAATATAGCAAGAAACTTCTAAATGCGGCTCTATCACTAAGAGAAGGCTGTGACTTCAAATTTATTGACACAAAAGTTTGA
Organism: uncultured bacterium; assembly: GCA_946407375.1. Taxonomy (GTDB): domain Bacteria; phylum Muiribacteriota; class Ozemobacteria; order Ozemobacterales; family Ozemobacteraceae; genus RUG334. The sequence continues at coordinate 32,586 of CAMJNS010000013.1, read as the reverse complement.
GTGTTTTATAATTTTTTCATATTTTGTTGATGGAGGTTTATCCATGAGCGTTTTACGGCGAGTGCCCAGAGAACTGCGTTATATCTTAATTGCAGTACTCTGTTTGGTGTCTACTTTTACTTTGTATGCTCAAAGTGAAGTAGTGCCTGTTTCAACCTCTGAATCTGTCGTTACAAACAGTAATGAAGTTCCGAATACTGAACCTACGACAGTATCAGACGATAGTAATAAAGCAATTTCTGTTGAAGTTTCACCAGCAGATGAAGTTTTGCCAAAAGAAAATGAATCACCTTCTGTTATTTTACCAGATGTAATTCCTCAGTCTAATGCCGAAGCAAAAGCTGCTACAGAAAAAATAGTTAACAAAATTGAAACTGAAGTTATTACTCCAGTAGAAAATACTATAAATGAAACTAAAGAAAAAGTAGTAGATACAGTTAATAATACTCTTTCTGAACCAGTTAAAGAAGCAGCTCCTGCTCTTACTGCTCCAGAAACTCCTGCTGAAATAGCTGTTACCCCAACAGAAAAAGAAACTGTTGTTGAAAGCAATGATGCAGCTCAAACTTCTGAAAAAGCATTATCACAAGGTTCAGAAGCAGCTCCTTCTTCAATAGCTGATAATGAATTAGATTCAAATAATGCTAAATCTCAAGAAAATATAGTTGCTGAATCTCAAGATAATAAAGCTGCTGAACCTAAAAAAGAAAAGAAAAAAGAAACATATCTTTTCGAAAAAAGTCGTGGTTCTACTTTGGCAGTAATTCTTGTTCTTCTCGTATTTGTTAGTTACTACACATTCCAAGCTCAACGTGGTAAGGAAATGTTTATTAGAAGAATAAGCGGTCTTTCAGCAATAGAAGATGCTGTTGGTCGTGCTACAGAAATGGGTCGTGGTGTCCTCTATGTTCCTGGTATTATGGATATGGACGATATTCAAACCATTGCCGGGGTAACTATTCTCGGTCATGTTGCTAGAAAAACTGCTGAATACGATACAGATTTGTATTCACCAATGACAAGAAGTTTTGTTATGTCTGTTGCTCAAGAAGTAGTAAAACAGGCATATATGGAAAAAGGTAGAGTTGATGCCTATAGACCAGACAGAATCAACTACTTGACTGATGACCAATTTGGTTATGTAGCAGGTGTTGGTGGTATTATGATGCGTGATAAACCAGCCGCTTGTTTCTACTTAGGTACATTCTATGCAGAATCATTGATTCTTGCTGAAACTGGTAACACCATCGGTGCGATTCAAATAGCCGGTACTGCTGAACCATCACAGATTCCATTCTTTGTTGCAGCCTGTGACTACACTCTTATAGGGGAAGAATTATTCGCAGCTTCTGCTTATCTTTCTAAGAATCCTCGTGAAGTTGGCTCTCTAAAAGGTCAAGATATGGTTAAAGTAGTAATCATTCTCGCCATTCTAATGGGAACGATACTTGTAACTTTGGCTAGAACCCAATTAGGACAAAGATTTGGTTTTGCCACGGCAGCAACTACATTTATGGAATATTTAAAATAAGGAGGTAAAAGAGATATGCTATTTGTTAAAAGAACACTACCTCTAATTATTACTTTCATATCTGGTCTCATAATGATACTTTCTTTCTTCAGTGGTCCAGGTTTGCAAAATATCAAATCTTTAGAAGAAATTTTTCCACAGTGGATACAAATCATTATGACCTTCACAATGATTCTCGGTGCTTTCAGCCTTATAAGATTTAATTTTCAAAAAATAGCACGCAAACAAAACGGATGGGGCTACTCTGTAGTACTTCTGGTAGGATTTTTTGGAATGGCAGCACTAGGTATGCTTTCTGGCTCCTGGGCTAAATTTGATCCAGAGCTTAAAGTCAATGATACCTATATGTGTCTTGAAGATAATAAATTTAGTGCCAATGAAGTTGTTATTACATCAATAACAACAACAAAAGAAGGTGCTAAAATTGTTGAAGTTAAAAATATAAGACCTGACGCAAACGGTAAATACGAAATAACAAAAGTTTCTGCAGATAAACTAAAAACTCCTTTTATGAGTCAAATAAATATCATTCAACAGGTTTTATTTGAAGGCGTATTTAAAGCAGCTCAATCAACAATGTTTGCATTATTAGCATTCTTTGTTGCATCTGCATCATTCAGAGCTTTCAGAATTAAATCAAAAGAAGCTGGTTTGCTCATGTTCTCCGCTTTTATCGTTATGCTTGGGAATGTTCCATTAGGGAATCTAGTTTCTAAATGTTTTACCTGGATACCTCTTATTGGTTCATATCTAGACATATCTGCAATAAAAGAATGGATTATTTCATATCCAAGTTCTGCAGCACAAAGTGCAATACTTATTGGTGCTATGCTTGGTTATATATCTTCTTCACTCAAGATTATACTTGGTGTTGAAAGAAGCCATCTTGGCGGAGAAGGTTGAGGAGTTTAAAAATGGATATTTTCTTAAAATTAAAAAACCTTGACCGACGCTGGGTATATTTATGTGTCGCTATTTCTGTTATATTACCAATGGTATTTAAATTTGAATTACCAATTTATCCAGGCAAAGCAGTTCAAGGTATTTATGACAAAATAGAATCTTTGGAACCCGGAAGCAGAGTTTTCCTTTCATTCGATTTTGACCCTGCTGCTGAACCCGAATTAGGGCCAGGTTGTATTGCAATCTTCTTACATATGTTTAGAAGAAATATAAAACCTGTTATTGGTTGTAACTGGCCAGTAGGAAGTGAAATCGCAGAACAATGCCTTATAACAGCAAAAGAAATTCATAAACAAACTTTCAAAGAATATGAAAAAGCTGGAAAACTTGTAAAAGGCTGTGTAGAAGACCCTAAAGTAGGTGTTGATTATGTTAATCTCGGTTACAAACCAGGTGGAATTATTCACGTAAAGAATCTTTGCACAGATTTTATGGGACCCTATCCTCAAGATAGAGAAGGCACTCCAACTGATAATATGCCAATATTCAAAACAAAAGATGGCAGCAGATTCAGTATGAATGACATTGCCTTAATTATCAGTTATACAGCAGGAACTAACGGTATAGAATCTTTTATCAGTAACGAAATTTTCCATAAAAGACCAATGGCTGCTGGTTGCACATCTGTTAATATCCCAAGATTCACTACCTATCTACAGACAGGTCAGTTAGTTGGAATGATTGGTGGTTTACCAGGCGCTGCAGAATACGAAAAATTAGTTGACCATAAGGGCGAAGGTCGTGCAGGTATGGCTCCACAGTCTATTGCACATTTGGTTATCATGATATTTATCATTCTAGGGAACTTGGCTTTTATTGCGGAAAACCGCAAAATGGGCAAGAAAAAAGCTTAAGCAGGAGTAAAAGAAAATGACTACTATAGAAATATTAAGTACTTGGATAGGTGCATTTATTACCCTCTGCTGTTTTAGTTTTCTCTATAAAGATAATCCCTTTTATAGATTCGCAGAATCTTTATTTGTAGGAGTATCAGCAGGTTACTACTTATCAGTTGTATATTTTCATCAGGTTTTAAAACCAAATCTCTTGGCAAAACTATGGCCTAGCTTTTTTAATACTGGTGAAGCAGCAAATATGGCACCAGACTACTGGCTAATTATTCCTGGTATTCTCGGTTGTTTGATGCTTCTCAGATTCTCTCAAAAGCTTGCTTGGGTGAGCCGATTCACAGTCGCTTTTGTTATGGGTGTATCAACAGGTCTTACTATTGTTACTTCCACTCAGCAATATTTGATTCCTCAAATAGCAAAAGCAATAAAACCAATATTCATATATGGCCAGTTGGGTCAGAGTTTATCTAATCTAGTATTAGTCGTTGGCTCAATTGCCTGTCTGTTCTATTTCTTCTTCAGTACCGAACACAAAGGTCCTTTTTATGGCAATCTTGCCAAAATAGGAATCTGGTTCCTTATGATAAGCTTTGGAGCTTCTTTCGGTGCTACAGTAATGGGACGTATTTCTTTGCTTATCGGTCGTTTCACTTTTCTTTTGAAAAACTGGCTACATATTATCCAGTAAACACAGAAAAGGAAGTAAGCTGACATTATGGGAATGTGGACTATTCCAGACGAAGTAGAACAAAATTCTAAGTTTTCTGCAGAAGAATTAGATGAATTTATTGATACTTTTGCCAAACTTATCGTTTCCAAACAAATGTCAGCTCCGGCTGTTATGACTCTAGAAATGGTTAAACCTCTTGCTCTAGTTGGGCAAAGCACTTTAATGCTTTTTGGACCATTACTCGATTTGCTATTTGACCCGGTTAAGATGGAAAAATTTCAAGCTGTAATAGGTGATAGAAAAAGAATAGAACAGCTTATGAATGCCATCGAAAACCTTGAACTTACTAATAAAGAAACTAAGGAAGGTGTATCTAGTGAGCAAAAGTGATATTCAAAGCATTCTGGCGACAGACTGCGGTAGTACTACCACTAAGGCTATTCTGATTGAAAAAAGAAACGGAGTTTTCCGTTTGATAGTTCGTGGCGAAGCTCCAACTACAGTTGAAGCACCAGTAGAAGATGTTACTCAAGGTGTTTTAAACGCAGTAGCAGAAGTACAAGAATTAGCTGGTCGTCAGATTCTCACCGATGACAGTAAAGCTATTATAAAACCATACGATGAAAAGACCAAAAAGGGCGTAGACATTTATGTTTCTACTAGCTCCGCTGGTGGTGGTTTACAGATGATGGTTACAGGTGTTGTTAAAACCATGTCTGGAGAATCAGCTACTCGTGCTGCTCTTGGTGCTGGTGCTATCGTTATGGACGTATTGGCAACCAACGATGGAAGACTTCCACACCAGAAAATTCAGAGAATTAGACATTTACGACCAGATATGATTCTATTATCTGGTGGTGTTGATGGTGGTAACACAAAACAAGTTATTGGTCTTGCAGAAATAATCGCTGCAGCAAGTCCAAAAGCTCGTCTTGGAGTTGGCTACGAATTGCCAGTTCTTTATGCTGGTAACAAAGATGCTAGAGAACAGATTAAAAATGCATTAGGCAACAAAGTTGCACTCGATATAACAGATAACCTAAGACCTTCAATGGAAAAAGAAAATCTGATGCCTACCAGACAAAAGATTCAACATCTTTTCCTTGAACACGTTATGAGCCATGCTCCAGGTTATCCTCATTTAATGGAACTTACAGATGTTCCGATTATGCCAACCCCTGGAGCAGTCGGTGACATTATGCAACTTATTTCTAAGAAAAAAGGAATAACAGTTGTTGGGGCAGATATTGGTGGTGCTACTACAGACGTATTCAGCGTATTCCAAGGCATTTACAACAAATCTGTTTCTGCTAACTACGGTATGAGTTATTCAATCAGTAATGTTTTTGCTGAAGCAGGTCTAGAAAATGTTATGCGTTGGGTTCCATTTGAAATGGACGAAAGAGACTTACGTAACCGCGTAAAAAATAAGATGATTCGTCCAACGACAATACCATCTTTAATTGAAGAGCTCATTGTTGAACAGGCCTGTGCTCGTGAAGCCTTAAGACTTTCTTTTGACCAACATCGTTCTTTGGCTGTTGGTCTAAAAGGTGTTCAACAGGAAAGAACCATAGGCGACGTATTCGATCAGACAATGACAGGTGAAAGCCTTGTTAACTTAAAAGATTTGAATATGCTTATAGGTTCAGGCGGTGTTCTTTCCCACGCTCCTAGAAGACAACAAACCGCTATGATGTTAATTGACTCATTCCTTCCGGAAGGAATTACACAGTTAACAGTTGACTCTATCTTTATGATGCCTCAATTAGGGGTTCTCGCCACAGTTCAAGAAGAAGCAGCTTTAAGCGTTTTCGAAAGAGACTGTTTGATTTATTTAGGAACCTGTGTTTCACCAACTGGCGTAGTTAAGAAAAATGAAAAAGTATTACAATTTACACTTGAAATGCCAAATGGTGAAAAAATAGAAAGAAGCTTAAACGGTGGAGAATTAAATGTTATTCCACTAGCTATAGGTGAAGTTGCTAAAATTCATGTAAAACCAGAATGGGGTTTTGATATGGGCAATGGCGATGGCAAAGAGTTTACTGGAGAAGTTCATGGTGGCGTAGTAGGTGTCATATTCGACACTCGAGGTCGACCATTTACTTTACCAAAAGACAATGCTGAACGTGTCAATATCGTTAAATCATGGTATAAGGCAATGAACCTTTACCCCGGACTTTAATAGAAAGGATACTTATAATGGCTAGTGCATATACACCTGGTCTTAAGATCGTTTCAAAGACTTTGGTTGAAAAGGATAGAAAACTTCCCCTTAAAGGTGAGGTAAAAGTAAAAAAAGGAGACAAAGTTACAGCAGAAACAGTTGTAGCTGCCACAAACTTACCTGGTAACGTTTACCCATTGAATTTAGCAGGACAACTAGGTTGTGAAGCTAACGAAATTAGCGTTTACCTTAAAGTTAAAGAAGGCGACAACATAAAAAAAGGCGATGTACTCGCTGAAACCGGTGGCTTTTTTGGTTTCTTCAAAACTACTATTGAAGCCCCGATTACTGGTAGTGTAGAAAGCCTTTCTACCGCCACAGGTCAGGCTATATTACGTGAACCCCCTATTCCAGTAGAAGTTCACGCATATATAGATGGAGTTGTAGACGCTGTTTATCCTGAAGAAGGGGTAAAAATCAACTCTACAGCTACCTACATTCAAGGTATCTTTGGTATAGGCGGTGAAGTTGTAGGAGAATTAGTAATGGTTTCTCCTTCACCAGACGCTGTATTAGAAAAAGACGACCTTAAAATTGAACATAAGGGCAAAATCGTAGTTGGTGGTTCACTTGTTACTGCAGAAGCATTGAATAGAGCCGTAGAACTTGGAGTTAAAGGTGTTATCGTAGGCGGCTATGACGCTGAAGACCTAAAAGAATTCCTCGGCTACGACCTTGGTGTCGCTATTACTGGTACCGAAGAAAAAGGTATTACTTTGGTTGTTACCGAAGGATTTGGTAAAATTCAAATGGCTAAGAAAACCTTTGATTTACTGAAAAAATCTGTTGGTATGAAAACCTCTATCAATGGTGCCACTCAGATTCGTGCTGGTGTTATCAGACCTGAAGTTGTTATTCCTCTTGCAACAGAAGCAGGCAAAGAAGAACAACAGAGTAAAAATACAGGTATGAACATAGGTAGTCCAGTAAGAATTATTCGTGAACCTCACTTTGGTGAAGTTGCTACTGTTGTTGAATTACCAGAACAACCTGTTATCATAAAAACAGAAGCAAAAGTCCGTGTTGTAAAAATCAAAACTACTTCAGGTGAAGAATTAACCTTACCTAGAGCAAATGTTGAAATAATTGAAGAATAATATGTCTAACACAGAAATAAATACAGAACAGCTAAAAAAAGAAGTAAAAGAAGAACTTCTTAAACGCGAAATTATTATGGGGCTCCAAGAAGACGAAATCGATCTTTTTGAGCTCTTTGCTGTTCTAAAAAAGCATTGGATGCTAATCATAATCTTTCCAACCATAGTCGCTATTATTGTAGCAGCCTATTCCTGGTTCTGCATGCCGAATTACTATAAAGCTTCTGGAACCATATTCGTTCACTCTTCTAGTGGAAGCGGAGCTCTTTCCAGTTTAATGAGTAGTATTCCTATGGCTGGATTAATGGGACTAGGAGGAAGCGGTGGAGGAGCCAACTATCTTACCGTTTACCTTAAAAGCGTTACCATGAGCGATTATATAATTAAACGCTTCGGTATAGCTACCCACCCTGCAATTGTTGGTCCAGACTATAAGCCAGATCCTAATAATCCAATTATCTATGATAATCTTTTAAAACAAATGGAAAAGATTGTTACTATAGATAATGATCAGAAGACAGGCTTAATTACAATTTCAGCAGAAACTATGTCTGCCACAACCTCTGCAGAAATTGTTAGTGCTTACATTGAAAGACTTGATTCTTTCTCAAAAGGACCCCAGAAAGAAAAACGCCTATTCATTGAAAAGCAGCTTGAAAAAATAGGTAAAGAGCTTGAAAATTCTGAAAATGAATACAAAGCTTTCCAGGACAAATATAAACTATTTGCTCTTGATAAGCAGACTGCTGCTACAATAGATAAAATGGCGCAACTTGAAACACAAAGAGTAAGCTCTAATATTTCTCTAGAAATGCAGCAAAGTATGCTTAAATCTTCTGGTTCTGTTCCTGAACTTGTCAAAGTTGAAGCACAGAAAGTTGCCGAAGAAGCTAAAGCAGAAGCAATCAAGAAAGAAATTAGCGAAGTAGAAAAAGAACTTGCCAATTTACCAGATATTTCTTTGGAATTTATAAGATTGCAAAGAAATTTAAAAGTTAAAGAAAAACTTTATGCAGTTCTTACGGAACAATATGAAATGGCTAAAATTACTGAAGCTGAAGAAGGTAGTCAGTTCGAAGTAATAGACCAGGCAAGAATTCCTGAGCTAAAATCTAAACCTAAAAGAGGTATTATGACAATATTAGCAGGTTTAAGTGCTGGTGTTTTGGCTGTATTTCTAGCTTTCTTGCAAGAATTCATCAAAAGACGTAAAGAACAGGAAAAGAAAGAAACAGAGCTAGCTAAAGCTTAATTCAATCTAAAAAATTAGCATTATGAATTTCTAGGGCATCTTTTCAGATGCCCTAGATTTTTATAGAACATCTTATATCTGATATGACAATTTTTGAATGGACATTCCAAAGACTTTCTAAACATTATAAAATACCAACAAATTTAAAAAGTCCTTACGAAATATTATCCTATATTGGTGCTCCTAAGCCACTATACCAAATTTTTGACGGATTAATAGACTTAGAATTACCATTAAAAAATTGTTCTGATGGAAAAGTCCCGGATTTAGAAAGCCGTGAAAAAACAATTAAACGAAAAAATGGGCAATACTATACTCCTGAGATTTTAGCAAATCAAATTCTAAATGAAGTAGTTATTAATTCTAAAATAACACAAATAACCTCAGTATTAGATCCCGCCTGTGGTGATGGAAGTTTTTTATTGGCAGCCTCAAATCACTTCGAATTAAATAAAATTTTTGGATATGACATAGATAAATATGCTCTACTAGTTTCCGCAATAAGATTAATATCCTCCTTCCCTAATAAAGGTTGGCCTAATCTTAAAGAAACTAATTTTTTGTTGGAAAAGATTACAAATAAATTTGGACTAATAATTGGAAATCCGCCATACAAAGTAAACTTAGATGAAAAAACAAAAAAATATCTATTAACAAATTACCAAACAACAGAAGGTGAAAAAGATTTATATACTTTCTTTATGGAAAAATCTATTGATAGCCTTGAAAATAATGGGATTCTAGCTATGCTTACATCTCATACCTGGTTGGTAAACCATCAATGTAAAAAAATCAGAAACTTTATATTTTCAAATACAAAAGTAAAATCACTATATATTCTTCCTCAAAAATTCTTCCTTGCAGCACCAACTATCATTCCAGTAATCACCCTTTGCGAAAAGAATAAAAATCTGAATGAATACGATGTAAATATCTATTTTGCATATTCTCAAAATATAGGTTGGAACTTAAAGACACGAACATCTTCAACTAGCTTAAAAAATGGAAATGGGCTAAGAGAATCTGTTATTCCCAATAATCTAAAACCAATATTTAATCAGATGGGAAAATCTACCATAAAATTAGGTGATGTTTGTCATATAGGCGTAGGAATACAAGAATCCCTAAAAAAAGAAGGAAAAAGTTCAAAATATGTTTTTGAAGAACAATTAAATCAAGATTACAAACCTGTTGTAAAAGGAAGAGATATTTCTCAATTTAAAGTTAATTGGGATAACAAATACATTTATTTTGGGAAACACTTAGCCTATATGGGAAATGAAAATATTTATAAGGCTCCCAAAATTCTTTATCAGAATATCCGTAATGAAAAGCTAACAATAAGAATAGTAGCGACTTTAGATAGAAATGGATTTTATCCAAAAAATTCTCTATCTTTTATTGTATCAAATAACCCAGATTACTCATTAGAATTAATAGTCGGTTTACTCAATTCTCTTTTAGTTAATGCCTGGTTTAGCAGTAAAAATCATAGTTTTCATATAACTGTTACACAAATAAAAGAGATTCCTTTGCCTCCTGTAAACATAATTTTATTTAAACAAATTGAAGAAATAAGTAATAAATTATTAAAATTAAAACCAGATACAGCTAGATGGAATAAGCTATTAGAAGAGTTGAATATACTAGTATTAAAAAGTTATTTAGGTGTAGTAGATGATGAACGCAGTCTTTTGGAAAGTTTATTAAATTTCCTTGAAGAAGCCGCTAGTTTGTGATAATCTTTGCTACACAAACTAGCCGAAAAAATCGGTAAAATATTAATGCAATGTTGCTAGAAGGGATGTTAATATGCCTACCTACAGTTATCGGTGTACCAAGTGTGAAAAGGTTTTTGATTCTTTTCATTCCATGAGTTGCACAGATCCGCAATATTGCCCTGTCTGTGGTGCAGTTGGCACCAAGCTCTTATCTGCAAGCTCGGTAATATTTAAAGGTTCTGGTTTTTATTCAACTGACTATCGTGATTCTGGTTATCTTGAAGCAGAAAAGAAAGAAGAAAAACAAGAAAACACGAAAGCAACTGATAATAAAACTTCAGAAAAAAAAGAAAAAGACTCAAAACCACAAAAACAAGAAAATAATAATTCATCAAAAACAACAAATACAGAGTCAAAGTCAGATACCAAAAAAGCAGCCTGATTAACAACAAATAGAAATTTTTTAAATAAGTAATATGTTTAAAATTTTCTATTTTCCTCTATCGGTACATTATAAAAATCATTATAATTAATGGTACTAACCAAAATATATATAAGAGGTATAAGTATGAAACAAAAGTGTTTATATTTACTTTTAATGGTCGGTCTTTTGTTGGGTCCAACCAATGTAATCAATGCAAAAAATGACCCAATGAGTGTCAATAAAAATAACTCTGCTAAAGTAACAATTTCTGATGCAAAAGATAAACAAGAAGCATCTAAAGACAAAGCAGAAGTAAAACAAACAAAATCAAAAGACGAAGATAGCGAAAAAAAAGAAGAACCACAAAAACCTAAGAAAAAAGTAATTGTTTATAATGTTAAAAGCGGTGATTGTCTTTGGCGTATTGCTCAACAATATCTCGGAGATGGGAATAGATGGAGAGAACTTGTAGAAACAAATAAAAACGATTATCCGTCTTTACAAAAAAACCCAAGTCTAATTCATACTGGTTGGAATTTAAAAGTTGAATTAGATGAAGAAGAAACCCCAAAAGTTGCTACTGATACAACTAAAGTTACAGACGAAAAAGATACTAAAAAAGTAGATGTTAAAGACAATTCTACTGATAGTAAAGATGTAAAAGAAACTGAAGTTCCAAAATGGACTACACAACAAAAAGTAGAAAAACTCAGAGAATGCGTAAAAAAATGTAATGAAGACCTTAAGAAAATAGGTATGCGCATTTCTGATTTAAATACTTATAGTATTAAATTCTTAATCAAGAACGGTTATATGACTGAAGAAGACTGGATGGCTATGAATCCTCCTGTTGGTTACACTTATAGAATTAACGAAAAAGGTGAAGTTGAACTTGTTAATTCAAAGAATAAACCTCTTACTGACAGTCAAATCAGAAAACTTGACAAAAAATTAGCTAAACAAGAAGAAAAAGAATTAAGACAACAACAAAGAGAAGAAAAAAGAGACTTAAGACAACAGCAAAGAGAAGAAAGAAGAGATTTAAGACAACAGCAAAAAGATGAAAGAAGAGATTTAAGAGATAGACAAAAAGAAGAAAAGCAAGAATTAAAAGAAAGACAGAAGAATGAAAAGAATAATTCTACGTCAACCTCAACTTCTACTTCTACCTCTACAGACAGAAAAGTTGATGAAAATGCTCAAAGAATAGAAAATTGGTATTTGAATAACAATAAAAACAAGACTAATACCACAACTTCTACAAAAACATCAACTTCTACTTCTACAAGAACCACTACTTCTACAAAAACTGATGGTAGTGTAGATGGTAAACATTACACTGGTCTAATTGTTGATCCAAAGAATCCAAACAATAACAGAAACAATGGTAGCGTTGATGGTAAACACTACACTGGTCTAATTGTTGATCCTAAAAACCCAAATAGAGACAACAGAGACAATAGAAACAATAGAAACAATAGAAACAATAGAAATAATCCAGCTAGTGAACTTGGCGAATCATTAGGCAATCTATTCAAAGCTTTCGATGATTTAGGAAGAGATGTTAATAGATCAGTAAAAGAATTAGGTGATGCCGTTCAAGAAACTGGTAAAGAAATTAAACGTGAAGCAGAAAGAACTGGCAAAGAAATCGAAGATGGTTTCAAACAAGCTGGTGAAGATTTCAAAGAAGCTGGCGAAGAAATCAGAGATGGTATTAGACAAACCGGTGATGATTTCAAAGATGGCTTTGAAAGAGGAAGACATGGTGGAAGACCTTATGGTCATAGCCACGGTGGTGGTGGAAGATATTAAACTCTTTTTTCTATAAAACAATTTAGAAAAAAAGTTTTACACCTCTGTATATTTGGTTTATAATTGAGGTCAGGAGTAAATATCCTGACCTTTATTTTTAGCGAGGGAGAGACAAATTAATGAAAAACCTGTTAAAAACAATTACACTTGTTGCATTTGCTTTATTTTTTGCAGTTTCTGTTAATGCTGCAGATAACAATAATCTTTCAAATAAGATTTTGTTTGTAGAAAAAGAAAAAACTGGTTCAACTTATTTATCTGTTATGAACCCAGACGGCACAGATAAAAAACGTTTGACTCCATCTTTATTTAATATAATTCTTCCTAAATATAACAATAAAAGTGGTTGGATAGCCTTTACTAATCAGACAGAAAATATGGTTTCAGAAATCTATATTTTAAATAAAAATGGTGATCAACTAAAAAAGATTCTAACCAACGCTGCTTTTGAAGATTTTTCTCCTGACGGAAAATCTTTCCTTTATACTACTACTGATGAAAACGCTTCTCTTTATATGTATAATATCGCTAAGAAAGAAGCTACTAAAATTTCTCAATCCCTAAAAGTTGTTTCTGCTAACTGGTCACCAGATGGTGAATGGATCGCTGCTTCAGTCTTCACAGAAGATGGAAGCTTAGATCTCTATTTAATTTCTTGTTATGCACAGGGAATAATTAGAGCAACCCAAACCGAAAAAATCAATGAAGCTTTCCCAATGTTCTCTAATGACAATTTAAAAGTTGTTTACTACACCAATCGCTATGGACAAAACAATGAAATAGAAATTCTTGGCGTAGGCGAAAAGAGAGATAATCTTGCTCTTGTAAGACCTATGCTGGTTGGCACACACCCAAGCTTCTCACCAGATGATAATTCTATTGTTTTCCAGGATGGTGAAAATATCGTAGTTAGCGATATTGAAGGTAAAAATACTAAAAAAATAGGTACTGGTAGCACTCCATACTGGACAAAATAATTTGATAGAAGGTTCATATGATTAATTTAAAAAGTATACTCGTTCCTGTTGATTTTTCTATGGGTTCTAAAACCGCTCTAGACTACGCAGCAGCTTTTGCTGCTGATTTTGGTGCTCAACTTCATTTACTCTGTGTAATCGAAGAAGAATCTCTTTCTGCTAATATCGGTGGAGACCCTTTGAATACAAAAGAAAGCTGGCGAAAAGAAAACCTGAAAAGGCTAAATGAATTTATACCTGAAAAATATAAAGATTTAGACATTATAAAGCGTGTAGAAGGTGGTTTAACCTATGAAACCATCCTTAACTACTCAAAGGAAAATAATATAGATCTTATTATTATGGGTACCAATGGCACCACAGGGTTTATCGAATCTTGGCTCGGCGGAACCACATATGAAGTTGCAAGAAAAGCACCTTGTGCAGTATTAACCGTTAAGCCAGAAGGTTTTGGATTCATAAAAGAATAACTTAAATTAAATCTCAAAAAAAACACGCTTGTATAATCAAGCGTGTTTTTTTTGCCCTTGAGGCAAACACTTATTCGTGATAACATCAGTATTATGAACAAAGTTAAGAATGACATACTTTTAATCGAGATGGCTGGTGTTTCCATAAAGAACAAAGTTTCTTGGAAACACTCCATATACAGATCTGCTCCAATAGGTTTATACTCTTTGAAAGCTATTGAACCAGATAAAATTGGTCTTATAGACGTTCCTCCATCTCAAATAAAAGATATTTTCACTCTTTATGATTCTTCTTCTATTAAAACAATAATATGCAGATTAGCCGAAGAACCTGATATAGAAGATGTTAAATCAATAATTACAGAGATACATAATTATTTTCCTAATGCCAGAATAGGCTGCAATTTTATAAAATCTGATTTTACAAAAGAATTTGATTTTGTAATTTATGGAACAGGCAAATCAGCTATTTTAAACCTTCTTAGAGGCATCGAACTTCAAGGTTATTGCGACCAAATGAAAAATGACTTAGTTTCATTATTAGATATTCCACAAGAACCTTTAATTGATGTAGGTTACAATATGCTACCAGAAAAATGGTTAAGCATTCATAATCTAGAAATTTGGCAACCCTGGCTAGGTTTAAATGAGTTTACAACTTCATTCTTTTCATACCCTGGAATCGAATGGATAAGCAATATGTTGGAATGGTTAACAAAATCTGGTTTCGATTCATTTCATTTCAACCCTTCCAAATGGTCAGTAGATGAAATTAATCAACTTCGCAATATATTAAATAAACTAAAAATAGATTTAAGTATCTCTTTTTTAAGCGATGAAGCAGTAAATTACTCTGATATATTGATTCCTATAAAGAGAATATGGCTTTATGAACCAAAAGCTAATAAAGCTGAAGAAGTTTGTAATAAATTAAAATGCATAAAGGCTACAGGAGCAGAAGCTTGCCTATTAGTTAGCCATTCCTGGGTTGAAGCAGGTGGTCCCCTTTCAATTTGCAAATACATTGATCACGTCATTATTAGAGATGATTATCTTTGGAAAAATCACGAACTTAAAGTATTTATGCAACGCTTTTGGGGAACAAGAAATAGATTTTTTACAAGACTTTTTACTTTAAGAACCGCTTCTGAATTTCTAACATTTTTAAAGAGCTCCTATGCTCTTCTAGATATACTTTTCTTAAAAGATAATAAAGGCGAAAACAATGATATACGTAGTTAATGGACCAAACCTTAATCTCCTTGGCAAAAGAGAACCCAGCATTTATGGGAATCTAACATTAAAAGATATTAACAGGGACTTGGAAGAAACAGCTTTCGCTAACAACGAAGAAATCAAATTCTTTCAGAGCAATTCAGAAGGAGCTATAATAGACTTTTTACAAGAACTGCCCAAAGGTTCAAAAGTTATAATTAATCCCGGAGCATTAGCCCACACAAGCATTGCATTAAGAGACTGCATATTAGCTATTGAAGCTGAAGTCATCGAAGTCCATATAAGCAATATTTATGCTCGAGAAGAATTCAGACATCACTCTTACATTAGTCCTATAGCTAAAGGAGTAATTGTCGGTCTTGGTTCAGAAGTCTATCATTTAGCTTTAACCTGGTTTATCGAAAGAGAATAAAACCGTGATAAAAAAGCCTGAACTTCTAGCTCCAGCAGGAAGTGAAGATTGTTTGAAAGCAGCTATTCTTGCGGGTGCCGATGCTGTTTATCTTGCGGGAAAACATTTCGGTGCCAGAGCCTTTGCTTCAAATTTTAATGAAGAAGGATTACTCTGGGCAAGAAGAGTTACAAAAGCTTCAAATACAAAACTATACATAACTTTAAATACTATTGTTTTTGAGCATGAATGGCCTCTTCTTTGCAAAACCCTAGATTTTTTAGAAAGCCTACAACCAGATTCTCTTATTATTCAAGATATAGGTATAGCAGTTGAATTACGCAAAAGAAATAGCAAAATTCCATTGCACTTAAGCACTCAAGGCGCTTGGTTCGGGCAAGGAGGCGTAGAAGAATTAAAAGAACTCGGCTTTACTCGCATTATATTGCCTAGGGAAACATCAAAAAATGAAATAGCTGAAATAGTAAAAAAGAGTCCCTTTGAAATAGAAGTCTTTGTTCATGGAGCAATGTGTTACTCTATTTCTGGC
This sequence comes from uncultured bacterium, assembly GCA_946407375.1. Classification (GTDB taxonomy): domain Bacteria; phylum Muiribacteriota; class Ozemobacteria; order Ozemobacterales; family Ozemobacteraceae; genus RUG334. The sequence continues at coordinate 16,408 of CAMJNS010000013.1, read as the reverse complement.
AGATGTTTTTGGAGCTGCTCTCTTGGACCGCGTTCAGGCAATCGCGGAACCTGTGCCCAACCTTGCCGCAAAGAATATTCTTTAGGTGAATCAAAAAAGCTTAGTCCTATTTTCAGCCCCAAAGATTTAAGACTAATTGGCGATATTAATAGCTTAATAGAAACCGGTGTAACTTCCCTTAAAATCGAAGGAAGAATGAAAAGCCCAGAATACGTTTATCAAGTTGTAAAAGCTTACAGAGAAGCTATTGATGGGAAAAAAGAATCTGAGAATAAGAACTTAGATGAAGTTTTTTCTAGAGCTTCATCTAATGGATTCTTTTATGGAATACAAAAACCTTCTGAATGGAAAACAGGTAGAAATCAAGGTAGAGAAGGCTATATTGTAGGAATTACTACAGGAAATATTTCAAATGGCTTAGTAGAAATAGATCTAAAAGACAATATAAATCAAGGCGATGGTTTGTTCTGGTTTAACGCAAATAACGAAAAAGAAGGTTCTATAATTACCTTTGTAAAAAATGACCCCAAAAGAAAAAATAAAATCTGGGTAAGAGGTTTACCTAATAAAATTTTAACAAACACAGAACTCAGAAGGACTTCTAAAAATGATGATGAAAGCTGGAAATCTCTTTGGGATAAATCTTTAGAAAGAATACCAATTAATTTAGCCTGGTCTGGGAAAGAGAATACTCCTCTTTGTATTAATACCACTATAAATGAACAAAGTATCCATTTAGAAACAGAAGAATTATTAAAGAAAGCTAACCAAAAAGGATTAGAAGAAGGACCATTGCAAGAAAAATTTGCTGCAATAGGCGAAGAATACAAAATAAATTCTCACAACTTTGACCACTTAGATTCTAAGCTTTTTATCAGTGCCTCTTCTTTGAAGTTGTTGAAAAGAAGACTTGGGGAAGAGTTAAAGAAGGTTGACAACAAAAAATCTTTATCTATTGATTCACCTCCGACTGCTACGCAGTCAGCCCCCTCAGTTTCGCTACGCAATTCACCTCCCCCACCGAAAAGCTTCGCTTTTCAGCCCCTAACGTCTTTGGCTTCGCCAAATCCACTTCCCCCAAAAGGGGGAAGATCTGCTCTTGAGAAGGTTCTAGGGCTCGCAAAGACTGATAAAGACCCCTTTAGACAGTCTTCGACGGGATTAAGATTACGATTCTGGAACCAAGTTGAATTTTTGATTAACAATCTTAAAGCTGATTCTTTTGTTGTACCCTGGTCACAAAGAAACCTTGTTTCTAATCAAAAAGACAAAAAAATATCCTTTTGGTTACCTCCTGTTCTTAACTATAAACAATTTAAAGATATTTTTGATCAACTTAAATCTCTAAAAGAAGGCAAATTCCTTTGCTTCGGCTGGGAAGCCTTTAAACTTGCAAAATTATTACCTCAACTAAGTTTTGAATTAGATTGGTGCTTTAACATTGCCAACCGCAATTCTTTGAACTTTGTTCGGGCAAAGGGCTTAGATGCAGTTTTTTCAAAAGAATCTAAAAAAGAAGGAATTTCAGAAAATATTAATGTCTATTCTTCCTCTATAGCTTGGAATCCTCTTGTTTCTTATACTAGATTCAACCCTGGTGTTAAAAATGAACAAATTGTTACAAATTCACACAAAGATAAATTTTTCACACTACCTATAGGCAACAATATAACTGCTATGTTCTTAGAAAAAAAGCCGTCGAAAATTTCTAAGTCAGATTTGCCTCTACAACTAGATATTGCAATCTCCCCAGAAGAAGACTCAACCCAAGTTATTAAATCATTAAAGAACCTCTTCTAAATCCATTTTTGATAAGACCCCTTTCGTCAGCTTTCGCTGACACTTCCCCCAGCTAAACTGGGGGAAGATTTTGAGTTATCCCACAGACTGTGAATTCTCTATAGATGCTCCCCCAAAATGCTTTGCATTGTTGGGGGAGCTGGCGAGCGTTAGCGAGAATGAAGGGGTCTTTTTACAAACAATTTAACCCATACAAAAAAAGCTTGAAGCCTAAGCTTCAAGCTTTTTTTCGTATAGATTACGTTATCGAGTTATAATAATTACTATGTAGAGAATTGCTTATATATTTTCTCCAGATTTTGCAAATTACAGCATCTCTCACATATTTTTCTTTCATATTCTGTTCTTTCGGATAAAGGTTTAAATAAAAGTCTGTACAGTTTATTGGCACTTTCTTTAATTATATTCCAGTCTTTCTTTATATATCTTAGTTGATTTTGTAATAAGTTTTTATATTTTGTATCAATTACTTCATCAATATTAAATTGAATAATCGCTTCATCAATCACTGGAATCATATTATTTAAGTTTATGGCCCCCTAATTTGCCTTCATTAATCTTTCTAAAATCAATAGAATTTTTCATTTTTAAATGTTTAGATTTTGGGGAAGTAAAAGGAGCATAATATTTTATTGCTCCAATTTCAAGAATTACTCCAACGTAAGGTCTAGATTCGTTTTTATTTATTGCAACATTGGAGTCGAAACTTCGTAAATAATCAATATATTCTTCTTTGATATGGTAAAACTTCATAACATAAAAATGGGGGGAAAGTTCCCCCCGGCTTTTTTATTTCTCATTTATTGGTAGAGAATCACCGCTTTTTTAATTCTCACTTATTGGTAGAGAATCACCGCTTTTTTAATTTCTCATTTAATGGTAGAGAATCACCACTTTATTTAATAATAATAGTATCTTTTTAACTTAGCAAGAAGAAAAGACAAAAAAAGCTTGAAGCCTAAGCTTCAAGCTTTTTTCGTCTTTTCTAGGATTTGTCTCGGAGCTGGAAGTAAAACCCACCACTCATCACCTATCACTTACCACTGACAAGCAAAACTTGGCAAATTCCTAACTCCTCACTCCTAATTCCTAATTTAAGCAAAAGCTTCGCTTTTGCTTACTGAGCAGCTTTGATTGAAACTGGAACCTGAATTGCTGTAGATGCACAATTTGGAATATTAGTGAATAGTTTTTCAGCATCGATCTTTGTTCCGTAGAGACCTTTACTACCATCACTAGTACAGTTGTTGGAAGCATCAATTATTTGTTTGCCATCTGCATTATTGGCTCTTATTAAAGAACCTGCCATCATAGCAGACTGAGGATTAGAACCAACGATAATTCTAACCCAGTTCTGTCCCTTTGGATGAACTGCTGGAGCAGTAAAATCAGTTTTTAAAGCACCATCATTAGCGGCACCATCAACCATTGCAACAAATTCACTAGTAGAAGCTATTTGCAAGAAAGTCAAATCAGTTAATACCCCTACTGGTCTAGTGAATTTAATATCAATATAGTCATTTTCAGTAACAGCACCGTTTCTGTCGATATCATACCACCAAGCTCTTGTTGGAGCCATAGCAGGGCGAACGTCTACAGAAATAATATTAGTGTCTTTATCGCCGTCTTCAGCACCAGAGAATACCATTGAAGCAGCATTAGAGAAGTAATATGGTCTGCCCCAGGGGTCAGTGAGAGCCTGAGTCAAGAATGGACCAACAAGCATCTGCTGCCAGTTTTTAAGCTTATCAGCGGCAGTATCACCAACACCATCATTAGCTGGATCAAAAAGTTTATTTCTTTCAACTTCGTATCTCATAATAGCATTGCGAAGTTCGCCTAAGTCTTCACGGCACTTAGCAATACGTGCATCTTCAACATAGTCCTGAACATAAGGAACAGCGGCACCGGCAAGGATTGCCAGGATTGTAATAACAATCAAGAGTTCAATAAGAGTAAAACCTTTTTTCATTAACATCCCTCCATAGATTTGTAAATAAGATCTAAGATATAAGATCTAAGATATAAGAAGTTGAGAATTGAAAATTAAATTTTTCAATTTTCAACTATTCACCAATTTTTCAACATAGGGATTAGGGTGTAGGGATTTTCTATCCTTACCCCCTTTTGTAAAGGGGGATGTCAGCTTTGCTGACTGGGGGATTTTTAAAACCTCTCTGTCACTTCGTGACATCTCCCCTTAAAAGGGGAGCAAAAAGGTAAAACTCCTCACTCCTAATTCCTAATTCAAGCAAAAGCATTGCTTTTGCTTCTTACTGAGCTGATTTAATAGAAACAGGAACCTGAATTGCTGTAGAAGCACAGGTTGGAACTGCGTTGAAAAGTTTTTCAGCAACAATCTTAGTAGCATAAAGACCAGCAGTTTCTGCTGAAGTACTATTTGTAGAAGCATCTATAATTTGAGTTCCATCACCATTAGCTGCTCTAATCAATGAACCAGCCATTAAAGCAGACTGTGGATTAGAACCAACGATAACTCTAACCCAATTCTGTCCTTTTGGATGCTGATTTGGAGTAGCTGGTGAAAAATCTGTTTTTATTTCGCCATCATTTGCTGCACCATTAACCATTGCCACAAATTCGCTTGTAGATGCTATTTCTAAAGAACCAAGATTAGCTAATGTTCCAACTGGTCTAGTAAACTTAATATCAATATAGTCATTAGCAGTAACAGCACCGTTTCTGTCGATGTCATACCACCAAGCCCTTGTTGGAGCCATTGCTGGGCGAACGTCTACAGAAATAATATTAGTGTCTTTATCACCGTCTTCAGCACCAGAGAATACCATTGAAGCAGCGTTAGAGAAATAATAAGGTCTGCCCCAGGGGTCTGTCAAAGCCTGAGTAAGGAATGGACCAACAAGCATCTGCTGCCAGTTTTTAAGTTTTTCAGCAGCATCATTGCCAACGCCGTCATTAGCAGGATCAAAAAGTTTGCCACGTTCTACTTCGTATCTCATGATTGCATTACGAAGTTCACCTAAGTCTTCACGAGCTTTTGCGATACGTGCATCTTCAACATAGTCCTGTACATAAGGAACAGCAGCACCGGCTAAAATTGCCAGGATTGTAATAACAATCAAGAGTTCAATAAGAGTAAAACCTTTTTTCATTTAATTTCCTCCATAGAATTTAATAACATCCCAAAATTGATATTTTTATATCAACTCAAATACCATTGCAAAAACTGTACCACTTCTCACCACCCCCTTTTGTAAAGGGGGATGTCAGCTTTGCTGACTGGGGGATTTTAATTAATTACCAAACGTCTTCGGACTTAACCTTCTAATGCTTGGCTAACTTCTCGAAAATCCCCTTGGTTGCTATCGCAACCGTTCCCCTTTGAAAAAGGGGATAACAGAAACCACTCACCACCGCCAAGCGAAGCTTGGCAAATTCCTAATTCCTAACTCCTCACTCCTAATTCCTAATTTGCTTGCGTCAGCAAGCAAAACCATTACTGTGGGAGAATCTTAACAGCCTGAGAAGCAATACAAAAATTCTGAGGTGTTGCACGGTCTACTATAGTTCCATGATCTACCTTAACAGCTATTTTATCTCTACCAGCTACGAACTGATTTCTTCCAGTTCCATCATATGTATTGCTTAAAGGGATAACAATAATCTTATCATTTCCAACTATTCTTAAGCTTGTAGTTGAAGCAATTCCAGCAGTTGTAAAATCTACAAATTGATCAGGATTGTCTGGGTCGTTAGAAATCATTAAAGCGTCAAAAAGATTACCTACATCATTACTTAAACTTGCAGTAGGATCTTTGGCAGATTCTGCTAATTTTCTACTAAAAGTCAAATGAATTTCATCAGCTACGTTCTGAGTATCAACAGCACCAGATTTATTCTTGTCAACCCATTTTACGCTAACAAGAGCTAAAGGAGGCAAATAAGAAACTTCGATATTATCATAAGAATATTGTTCTGTAGTAGGGTCTGCTGGATCATAATCTTTTCGGTCCGGACCTAATGAATAAACTAACCCAGATCCTGTAGCTACTATATATGGCACACCCCAGGGGTCTATTGGAGAACGGTCTAAATATCGACCAGTTAAATCACTTACATCAGATTTGGTATATTCCCCTTCACGAGATTCATAAACAATCAAGGCTCTGGCAATTTCGTCTAAGTCTGACTTAGCCTTAGCTTGACGAGATTCATCGACATAATTCTGAACATATGGCAGTGCTGCCCCAGCCAAAATAGCGATGATTGTAATAACAACCAACAATTCAATAAGAGTAAAACCTTTTTTCATATTTTTAACTCCGTTATTTAGAATTACCCCTCTCGGGGGAAATTTTCTTCTATTTAAGACCCCTTCAGTCACTTCGTGACAGCTCAGCGACTCGCTGACCTCCTGTCGCTCGCTTGCACGCCGCCATCCTTGGCGGCAGCCCCACCTACGTGGGGGCAGTTCTTAAGATGCGCCCCAAGAAGTTGGGGGAGCTGGCAAGCGTTAGCGAGACTGAAGGGGTCTTTCTTCGCTCACCAAACAAACCAAAATTGCTCTTAATTAAGATTAAGAGCAATTTACACAGATTACTGCGCTAAGATAACTACGCCCTGAGAGGCAATACAGAAATTAGGAGGTGTAGCACGGTCGACAATAGTACCATGATCTACAGCAATAGCAATTTTATCTCTACCAGCTACAAACTGATTTTTACCAGTTCCATCAAATGTATTGCTTAAAGGAATAACAATAATCTTATCATTTCCAACTATTCTTAAGCTTGTATTTGAAGCAATTCCAGCGGTTGAAAATTTTTCATATTGATCAGGATTGTCTGGGTCATTAGAAATCATTAAAGCGTCAAACAGATTACCTACATCATTACTTAAACTTGCAGTAGGAGTTTTGGCAGATTCTGCTAATTTTCTACTAAAAGTCAAATGAATTTCATCTGCTACGTTCTGAGTGTCAACAGCTCCTGATTTGTTCTTATCAACCCATTTTACGCCTACAAGAGCTAAAGGTGGAACATAGGAAACTTCAATATTATCATAAGAATATTGTTCTGTTGTTGGATCAGCTGGGTCAGCATCTTTTCTATCTGGACCACAAGAATAAACAATTCCTGATGCTGTTGCTACTATATATGGAACGCCCCAGGGGTCGATGGGAGAACGGTCTAGGTAACGACCTGTCAAATCACTTACATCAGGTTTATTGTAATCGCCTTCTCTTGATTCGTAAACAACAAGAGCTCTAGAAATTTCGTCTAAGTCACTTTTTGCTTTTGCGATACGTGATTCAGCAACATAGTTCTGAACAAATGGCAAAGCAGCACCAGCAAGAATTGCAATAATGGTAATAACTACCAGCAATTCAATAAGAGTAAAACCTTTTCTCATATTTCTTATCTCCTTCTATTTAGAGGACATTATTACTACAGTTTGACTGGAAATACACATATTTCCGCCAGGATTAACAGTAGTGCTAGCGAGGTCACGTAAACCTTTTCCATCACTAACACAGAAAGTATCGCTTCCTGCCGTAAATGCATTAACGACACCATCAGATAAAGGTAATGTAATTAAAGAACCCGAATTGTCAAGTTTCAAATTTGCCCAATCAAACATATTTTGTACCGTATCAGATGAAGTGCAACTAAAATAAGCATAAGCAGCAGTTGGGGTTTTTATTGCCAAACTATCTGATGATATTTTTCTTGAAAACTGTAAAAGTAAATAGTCTGGTCTGTTCTGTGTGTCTACTGCTCCTGTGCTGTTTGCATCAACCCATTTAACACTTACGAGAGCCAATGGTGGTTGATAGCCAGCAGAAATATCATCGTAATTATTTGGAATACGGTCTGGACCACAGGAATAAACGATACCTGATTCGGTAGCCACAACATATTGGGCTCCCCAAGGATCTATTGGCGAGTTATTAAGGTATCTACCGATTATTTGACTAAGATTGTTTGAGTTGTAGGTGCCTTCTCTGGTTTCGTATACCATTAGTGCTCTGCTTATTTCATCTAAGTCAGATTTTGCCTTTGAAATACGGCTTTCTTGCACATAGTTTTGCACAAAAGGTAGTGCAGCACCAACCAAAATGGCTATAATAGTGATAACAACTAATAATTCAATTAAAGTAAAACCTTGTTTTTTTGACATCAATACATCCCAAAATAAATATTTATTTATCTTTTTTTAGAAATTGTTTTGCATAAAGCATACCATTTAAGATTAACAAATTTATTTGAGATTATCAACTTTTATCAATATTACAACACAAATTTTTAATAAAAATACTTATAGATTTCAATTTTTAACTTTATGGCATTTTTACCACAATTAGTATTTTTTCCCTTAAAAAATAAATAAAAATTTATTTTTATTTATTTTATATTTAAAACAATATAGGAACTCCAAAAATTGTAAACAAAGATCTAATTAATTGACTAGTTATAGGAGAAATCATTCTTCCCGCATACATAAATACTAATATAAAAATGATGAAAGCATACTGCTGTGAAAATTGATAATACTTATGTTTGTATTGTGCAGGCAACAGATAATGAACTAGTCTTGAACCATCTAAAGGTGGTATAGGTATCAGATTAAATACGGCCAACAACAAATTGATATGAGCAATGTAATAACAAATAGAATAAAAATTTATAAATATAGTTTTATCATTTGTTATATATGGAAATGCAATTTTAAGGACTGTTAATGAAATTATAGCCAAAAGAAAATTACATAAAGGACCAGCCATTGCAACTGAAACCATAGCCCTATCAGGTTTTCTGAAATTTGATGCATCTACCTGTACAGGTTTTGCCCATCCAAAGTGACAAACTAAAAACAATAGAGTACCGAAAAGGTCAAGATGCTTCAAAGGATTCAAGGTCAATCTTCCAGTAAGTCTAGGAGTGGGGTCCCCAAGAAAATCCGCCATATAAGCATGAGAAAGTTCGTGTAGAACCAAAGACATAATGAAAATTGGATACATTACAAGCAATTCAAATGGATTGCTAAATAAATTAGTAAAAATAGAAATAGCCAATAAAACAAGAAGAATAGTCCCTATTTTTGGTAAATATTCAACTACTCTATCTCTCCAATTAGAACCACCATTATTATTAGGTGTTCTGAATTCATATATTCGAAATTGTTCTGGCAAGGTCTAATTCATCCTTTCTGTTCAATTCACTGCCTTCAAGTTTTTTTTCAATTATTTTATCAAATATTTCTCTGATTTGAGGTCCTGGTTCAATACCAATCTCTATAAGATCTTTTCCTGTAATTGAAGGTTTTATTACAGCAAGTTCATTTATATATAGAGTTAGTTTATTTTCTACATCTTTATTCTTATTTTTTAAATACAATAAAGCCAAACTTTCAGGGCAAGAATTTTTCATAGAATTATAAATATCTATTTTGTTATTTGCAATTATAAGTTTTGATAGCAAGTTCTGCCATTCTCCAATAGCATTCAAAACCTGACTACTAACGGCATGAGACAGTCCGGAATTGTTTAAAAGAGGTTTAGCTTCTTCCAAAGGAATATTTGAAAGCAATAAAGACCAGAATACTGCAGATTCTGAAATTTCAGGGAATTTAGAACGCAATCTGGTTGATGTCGCAGGAACTAAACTAAATTTAAAGTCAGGTCTAGCATATTCAACAAAAGATTTGTGATAATAAGTTAACAACCCAGTATTCTGATACTTTGTTAATAAAGCAAGGGGTCGTTTTTCTTGAAAACACTTATCTATTTCAGCAGCTATTCTTTTTGTGCTCAAAGAACTTGGATAACTAAGTTTTAAAGCTTTTTCAAACTGCATTTCTGTTTTAGGTTCTATAATAAAATTAAATCTGTCCGCAAATCGTAAAGCTCGATAAAGCCTTGTCGGGTCATCTAGAAAGCTTCTGGCATGGAGTATTTTTATAATTCCGGAATTGAGGTCCTGCTCCCCATTAAACAAATCTATTAACTCAAATGCTTTGTCTGGCGAGATAGATAAAGCCATTGCATTAATAGTAAAGTCTCTTCTAAATAAATCATCTTGCATTGTGCTAAAAGACACTTCAGGAAGAGCACCAGGACGAGGGTAATACTCTTTTCTAGCAGAGCTAAAATCAATTACAAGATTCTGATAATAAATATGGGCAGTATGAAAGCGTTCTACTAATTTACATTCAGCATTTAATTCCTGCCCTACTGCTGTAGCAAAAGGAAGAGCATCTCCTTCTACCATTATATCTATGTCAAAATTTGCTTTTTCTAAGAGTAAATCTCGAACAAAGCCACCAACAACATAGGCTTTAAGCCCCTGTTTATTAGCAATCTGACCGATTTGAGTCAATAATTCCAAAAGCTTCTGAGAATAAAGCTCTTGTATATTTGAAGCCAAAGACATTGCCTGTTACCTATCTATGCCTTCTTTTTTTAGTATCTCAAAAAATACTTTAACTAATGAAGGATCTAATTGAGAACCTGCTGCTTTAAACATTTCTTTTTTTACATAATCGAAAGGGAAAGCTTTTCGATAAGGTCTATCAGCAATCATAGCATCATAAGTATCAGCAACTGCAAGTATTCTTGCGCCTAATGGAATTTGAGAACCCTTTAATCCTAAAGGATATCCTTTTCCATCATATCTTTCGTGATGATACAAAGTTAGCGGTGCAATATCTTTAAGAATTGCTACCCTCTCCATTATATTAGCACCATATTCAGGGTGTTTATGAAGTTCAGCAACTTCTTCTTCTGTAAGTTTACCCTGTTTGGTCAAAATGACATCTTTAACTCCAATTTTGCCTATATCGTGAAGAAGTCCTGCATATCTTACTGTTTCGATTTGGTCTTCGTCTAAACCGATTTCTCTACTGATTTTAACAGCATATTCCATAACTTTTGTGCTATGACCATGAGTATATGTATCTTTCGCTTCTATTGCAGCAGCTAGAGCCATAACCATAGACATATACTGTTCTTTCATATTTGCATATAGTCTTGCATTTTCTATTGCAATACTAGCCTGTGAAGCAAAAGTTGAAAGCAAATCAATTTCGCTTTGAGAGAAATTTTTAGGTTTACTAGTATAAATGGTAATTACACCAATAGATTTATTATGTAAAATAATTGGAACAGCCAAAACACCAATAATTTTCTCTTTGCGCATCAAGTTAGAATATGGATCATCTGAAACTTTGCGTATGTCTGAAACTGACATAGGACGTTTTTTTTCAAAACAGGTTCCTATAATACTTTCGCCTATTTGAATAGCTTTTGAAGCTAAAAACGACTTCGACAACCCTCTTGAAGCTTTAACTTCTAAAGCTTTCTTACTATCATCAAGAAGCCTTAGTTCACAACGAAGGGCGTTAATCATTTCAATTGAAAAACTAACTATAGAATCTAAAACTTCATCTAGTTCAAGTGTTGAAGTAATAGACTGAGAAATTTCAAACAATACAGACACTTCATCTATATGTTTTTCTAAATCTAAAGTTATTCTGACATTTTCTACAGAAGTAGCAAGTAAGTTTGAAATAGTAGTTAATGTTCTTAAATTTTCACGACTGAAAGCATTTTTCCTAAGAGTAGAAAGAGTTATAAAGCCTATATTTTTACCCTGAAAAACCAATGGAACTGTTAAATAAGATTTAAGCTTTCCACTAAAATCTTTCAAAGATTCTTGTTTTTGACCAGTTAAAAATAATTGCTGACGCTTGATTTGCTTTTCTTTTTGCCCATTCAACATTTGAGAAATATCATTCATATGAGCAGAAAGAGCATTTAACTTTTTAGGATCAAGCAAATAATTAGAAACGTAATAGCGTTTTTCCTCTTCATCTTTTGAAAACAAACAAATAACCCCAATATCGAAATTAATGCGCTCTAAAAGATACTCAAAAGATTGCCCAATAAGAGCTTCAAAGCTTCTTGATGTTGAAAGTTTTTTTGCCAGCAAATTAAGCTGTTCCATCTGCTTTATTTGTTTTTCGCGGTCTTTGAGAAGAGTAGTATGTTCTATTTTTAAAGCAGCAAGGTTTGCAAATATTGTTACTTCTTCTAAATCATTAACAGAAAAAACATAATTTTTAGATAAATTAGCGACAACTAAAAGACCAACACATTGGGTTTTTGTCTGTAAAGGAATAAATAGTGCTGATTTAAAAGGAGTATCTTTAAAAATACTATCATTAGGATCACCAGTATAAATAAGTCTTTGTCTAGCTTCAAAAGCCTTAAACACAGCCAGATTTTCACCAGTTAAATTCGGGTTGGCAGTTTGACCACTTCCAGGACTTGGAGCAAAACCAAATTCTTCTGTTGAATGGATAGTATTTCTGTGGTCTTCGCATTTTATAAAGGAAGGCCTTCTACGGCGTTTACCACAAGCTGTACAAAATTCAAGCTGAAACAAGTCGCGGTTAAGAAGCATAATATAACTTTCATCAGCCTTAACAGCTTCTTTTGCCGCTTTAGCTATCATATCAAGATCTTCTTTTAGCTCTCTGTTTGCGGAAAGAGCAAGAGAAACATCAGATATTGCAGCTAGTCTTTTAAAACTTTCATTTTGTAGATTGTTTGGTTTAGTGAGCTTTTTCATATTCTACTTCAGGTTTATTGTAACTCTGAACCTGATTTCTTCCTTCTGCTTTTGCTTTGTAGAGAGCTTGGTCTGCAGCTTCGATAAGATCAGAAGTCTTTGTACACTTAGTTACAGATATACAAGAAACTCCTATAGAAAGTGTGACTTTTAATTTTTTGTCGCCTTCTTGAATAAAAGACTCTTCGACTTTACTTCTAATACGTTCTGCAAATGCGGCGGCTCCTTCTAATGATGTTTCTGGTAGGATTACTCCAAATTCTTCACCGCCGTATCTGGCTACAGTATCGATCTGCTCACGCATTGAAGATTTAAATATGGCCGAAACGTGTTTTAGAACTTTATCACCAACTAGATGACCATAGGTATCATTAAATTTCTTAAAGAAGTCAATATCTATTATCATCAATGAAAGAGGCTTTTTATAACGTTGTGATCTTGTAAATTCCTGCAATAAGGTTTCTTGGAAAAACCTATGATTATATAGTTCTGTTAATGGGTCTGTAAAAGCTAACTTTTCTGTACGTTTATGAATTAAGGCATTTTTAATACTTGTTATAAAAATACCTGTAAACTGAGATGTTATATCCAATTCGTGAGAAGTGAACTCTGCCCCACCCTTTCGCGCTAAATGAATAAGTCCTTGAACGCCATTTCCTAAAATTATAGGAAGATGTAAAACATGTCTGAATAATGAAACCTGTTTTTCATTCGGGTTCTGAGGATTAAAAAATGTTGGTTTTGAAAAATTTCTTGAATCAAATGCCGGTTCACTAGGATATTCTCTAAATAATCTAAAGATGCTTTCCGTAAGTTTCTTCTGATACTTTAGGCTAATAGGTTCAGAGGGTTGTACGATTAGTTTATATGTTGTGTCTAAATCGTCATAAAGCAATATAGAAATAGTAGTAAAAGAAATAATCTTATTAAACTGATTGAAAGCTTTCTGTAAAATCATATATGGATCAAGTGTTGAACCAAGGTCTTTGCTGATTTCAAAGAAAATCTTATTACGTTCTGCACTTTCTTTAAGGATTTCTTTATCTTCGTGAATTGTTTTTAACATTCTTTCACGCGTAATAGCACTTGAAAGATTATGAGAAATAACCTGCAAGAATCTATAGTGCTTCTTCGCCTGAGCTTCATCATTTTCAATAAAACTACGACTAACAATCAAGAAATACAAACCTTCATCCACTACAAACAGAGGAATACAATACATTTCACTGATTTCGTTACCGTCATCAAATAATAAAGTCAGAGGAGTTTCGTTATTAGTATTAGAATAAGAATTACTATCTAGAAGTTTATAACGTATTTTATCGGAAGCTGATTTAAACATTTCTTCCAATTGAGACTCTTTTAAATGATGAGCCGCTATTATTTCAAGTTTTTGTTCTCTTTTATCAATACCATTTTTGCTAGATTGATTTTGAACAGCTTTGATAACAGCAGACCTTTTCATACCTAGCTCTTTTGAAAGCTTAGAAAGAAATTCTTCCAGTCTTCCTTTAAAATCATTTGATTCAGAAAGCAAATTCGACATTTGGTAAAGAGCCGATATTTCTTTTCGATTTGTTTCTACTCTTTCTAATAAGGTTTCTTTATCTATTAAGCTGGCTATAAGAACTGCAATTCCACTTATTTTATCTAAATCGTCTTCGTTAAAAGAAGCCTGTTTTGTCGTTCGATTAATATTCATTACGCCAATAGTTTTTTTGCGAATAGTCAAAGGGAAAGAAATAAACGAACCTTTATCGGATTCTCTAGACAATTTAAGTTTCGTTTTATTCATCTTTTGCGTTTTTGCAAAAACTATTGGAGAATTAGTTTTGAAAACTTCAACAGCTATAGAATTATTGTTTTCTATTTTTGTATGAGGATTTCGAGGTAATTCTTTAGCAAAAATAGGATGTGAAGATGAAGCATAGAGTTTAAGCGTTCCTTCCTCTTTATCATAAACCATAATAGACCCAGAAGCAGCTTCCATATAATCTAATGTTTCAGAGATTATATTTTTAACTAACAAATGCATATCTGTCGATTCTGCTGCTTTTTCAGCAAGAACAGCATATATATTTTGTTTTTTTGCCATATTACCCATTATTATTTTTCCCTCTATATTTTACTGTAAGAACTGTTAAATCATCATGTGCGTCTGCACCTTCTCGCCATTCCTGGCAAGCAGTAACCAATTCTTTAGTTATATTTTTCGAACTTTCATAGGCTGTTTCAGTCATTATTTTTTTGATTCTATCTGTACCAAACATTTCATTCGAATGGTTTATTTCTTCGTAAAGACCATCTGTAAACATAACAAACAAATCACCAGGATTCAATTTGAAAGATATACTTTCAAATTTCATTAATGGTGGATCAAATAAACCTAAAGGCATTCCAAGGTTAGGAGGAATTTCTTCGTTAGTATTCTGCCGTCTTATAAACAATGGACCGTGCCCTGCAGAAGCAAACTCACAATCGCCCGTTGCAACATCAATAGCTACCAATTGAAGAGTGACAAATTTGCCATCCATACCTTCCATTTCAGCAGAAAGATACTTATTAGCTTTTTTCAATATACTTATAATATTAGATTCTTCTGGAGCAAGAGTTTTAATAATTGTTTGAGCTATAGCCATAATTATAGCTGCAGAAGAACCCTTTCCAGAAACGTCACCAAGAATAACAAGCAATCTTCCGTCACATAACCTAACTGTTTCAAAAAGATCTCCACCAACTTCTTTAGCCGGAATGCTTTCACCATACATGTCTATTTCTTGTGGTAATCGTTTAAAATCACTTTCTGTAGGCATTAAAGACATCTGAATTTCTCTAGCGTTTTTATTTAGAAGTTCTCGTTCTTTTGCCTCACTTAAGTAAGTAACATTATTAATACCAGCAGCAACTAAATCTGAAATAGCTTCCAAAAACCTTTTATCACTTATAGAAAAAGGCTTCATATTGTCTTTATTGTTAACATTAATTACCCCAGTTACTTTTCTATTTTCAGTTCCAATACCAGTAATCAAAGGGACTGAAAGCAAAGATTTAGTATGATAACTAGTTTCATGCTGTTCCCTAAATAGTCTTTCTAAATCTTCGCGGTTTTCATCAGGGAAATTTCTTTGAACTTCATCTATATCCTTAATATTTTTTAAATACAAAGTCTTTCCATATTTAACAACCAAGCCAGAAATAGACTTATCAATAAGCTGTCTAGTTTCGTTTGGAATAACGGTTTCTGAGTGACCATGCCCTTTTTTAAATATTAGATACTTTCTTGTTGAATCAACTTCCATATAAGAAATAATATCTACCTTTAGATGATCTGATATTACTTTAATCATCTTATCCTGCATTACACTAGGATCAGAAATATTTTTTATAAGATCTTCAAATTCAGTTATAGAAGAGATTCTTGTTGCAAAGTTATCAGCAGCTTGCAAATGAAAACCTATTTTTTCCTTTAATCTATAAGAAATAATATCTATTTCATCTCTTGAAAGCTGCGGATTCAAATCAGACTCATATATTACTAATGCCCTTGAATACTTAGTAAATGTTGATGTCAATGGGAAAACATACCTTATTGGTAAATCAATTTCTTTATTTGTATTATCAAGGGTATTTGTCTTTTTTATTGCGTCTAAGATTTCTGTATTAGACAACAAATCTTCTGTCGAAACTAAATCTGGAGTCCATGGGTCTAAACTAGCTGTTTTTTCTAACGAATCTTTATCTCTAATATAAGTATAAATTGCACCAGCATGCTGATTGAAAACCTTTGTTATAAAATCAGCCAAATCTTCTAAAATTTGAGTTGTATCGTTAGGATTATCTAAAAAGCTTAATCTCGTATCTATTACTTCAATAGTCTTCTTAAGACGATCATTCATAGCTTTTCTACGAGTCAGATTCAAATGACCAAAATATAGACCTAACTGATTTGCAATCATTGTTACAAGCTTCATAAGTCCATTATCTTGTTCATTAAA
>CAMJNS010000012.1 GCA_946407375.1 uncultured bacterium | reverse complement strand
AGCTTAAGGCTTTCAGCTTATATAAAAACAACAAAAACCAACTACAATAACTACATTTAAATATAAAATAAGCAAAACAACAAACGAAATATTTGTTCTTGATACAGATAAATCATACATTTTATCAAAACTTTCAGAAGAAAAATCACTTTCATTAAAAGAAGATGGTCCAATTTATCTTGCCGAACAAGAAACAAAATATATACGAAATCTACAAGAAAAAATAGAAAAAGCACTAAAAGTAATGGAAACTATAGAAGAAGCTAGAGTATATCTTGATTTGCCCCAAATGTATTCCAATAAGGAAAACCGAAAACCTTCTGCTAATGTAATACTTAAACAAAAACCTAACTCTTTAATAAATGAAAATCAAAAAAAATCAATAAGTATTTTTGTTAGCTCTGCAGTAGACGGACTTGAACCAGATAAAGTCAAAGTTGTAGATTATTATCTTCTAACTGATTTAAGTGAGAAAATTGTAAATGCATTAAAAATAATGAAACCTATAGAAGATGCAATAGTTGTTTTTGAACCACAAAAAAATGCTTTTAATACTGGTTCAGAAAAATTTTCAGCAATTGTAACTCTTAAGTTAAAGCCATGCACCTTAATCAATGAAGACCAGAAAAAAACCATTCGTGATTTTGTTAGCTCTACTGTTGAAGGACTAGAACTAGACAAAATAGAAATTTTCGAAGTCTAACATCCAAATATGAAAAGCAGGGCAAGCACAATCTTTTTTAACTAATAATCAGTGTTTTAAGATGTAGTGCCTTCCAGGCACATATTATTAATAGTATCTATACCTAGGGCGTTTTCAACGCCCTAGGTTATTAAAGTTGCGACTTTCAGTCGCTTTTTTAGAAAAAGTTGTGCCTGGAGGGCACTATTTTAATAACCGTGGGTGTCAAAGACACCCACGGACTAGATGATATATATTCAAAGCACCTGGAAGGTGCTACAAAAATAAAGCATTATTGGTAACACTGATTAATAAAAGAAAAAGTTTGCGTTTGCTCTGTTTAACTTTCTTGCTTTAACAAGCATTTATGTTATAATTGCAGTATCAGGAGTTAATCTATGGGAAAAGTCATCGAAAGACAGCTTGTATCATTCGACTGGGCTATTAAACGTCTGCTTAGAAGCAAGGCAAATTTTGTTGTTTTAGAAGGTTTCCTTTCAGAACTACTTTTTGACGATATCAAGATACTCGAAGTCCTTGAAAGCGAAAGCAACAAAGACGATGAAAAAGATAAATTTAACCGGGTCGATATAAAAGTTAAAAACAGCAAAGGCGAAATAATTATAGTTGAAGTGCAGTTCGACGATGAATTCGACTTTTTCCAGAGAATTCTGTATGCAACTTCAAAAACTATCTGTGAACATCTCGGTGAAGGCAAAAAATATAAGGAAGTTGTTAAAGTTATTTCCATAAATATTCTTTATTTCAATCTCGGAGAAGGCAGTGACTATATCTATAAAGGCGGAACAACTTTCTATGGTCTTCATAACAACAAGAGACTGAAACTTAACACTGAACAGAAAGCAACTTTCAAGAAGGAATATCCCGACGACCTATTCCCTGAATATTACATTATCAAGGTAAACAATTTTGACGATGTAGCCAAAAGTCCTTTGGACGAATGGATGTATCTTTTGAAAAACTCAGCAATCAAGTCTAACTTTAAGGCAAAAGGAATAAAAGAAGCCGGCAAAGCCTTAGATGTGATGAAGATGACCAAAGAGGAACGACAGAGATATGATAGGTATATCGACCATAAAAGGTCGGCTTGGAGCCAGTATTATACCGCCACAATGAAAGGCGAAAGAAGAGGAATAAAGAAGGGAATTAAAAAAGGCCAGCTTCAATTATTGTCTAATTTAGTAAAACAAGGTCTGCTCACAAAAGAACAAGCTGCCAAACAAATGAATATGACAGTAAAGCAGTTTGAAGAAGTCTTGAATACTAATTTCAAAAACAAGAAATAACAGATTTTGTAGTTATTGTTGTTGGGAATTATCGTCCCGTCGGAATGATACTAATCATAATCAATATATATTTCTCTGTTTTTAAATATCTAAAATTTTATCGTATCATTTTGAGTTGATAAATGACACGATAAATGAAGCGATAAAAATGTAGCCTATGATTAAACCGTCATTGCGATAAGTCCAAGGAGGTGCCTATGCAAGCAAGCGATAGGAGGTCAGCGAGTCGTAGTAGAAGGCGTGGCAATCCAGTAATAAAAATATAATCCTAGTTATAAATGTCGTTTACTATATATTTAACAATGGTAGAGATAAACAAAAAGAAGTTGCTATTACTATGCCCAAGAAAAATGAAGCTGTTTTTTGTTAATTGCACATTCGGCAAGATACAAGTTAATCAAAGTCTGGTAGGGAATACCTGAACTATCAGACTGAGATTTGAAATAGTCTATTGTGTCAGAATCAATATTAATAGTAATCTGCTTTTTAAGCTTCTTTGCATAAGGGTTTTTCCTAGCATTTGAAAAATCATATTCTGCTTTCATTTCAGACTCCTTCATTGTATTGCTTAGTTTCATTTTTTGTTGCCTTTCGTGCCGATATAATTCTTATTACAGTTTCGGAACATCTGTAGCAGTGGCAAACGACAAGTAGATTTAGGCTCTTGCTTAGACCGAGAAGAATACACCTATCTTCTGTTTCTGAGTGTTCTGGATCTTATATAAGCAAAGCATTATTGTCATAAAACACAGTTTTAGCCTCTTCAAAGGAAATTCTGTGCTTCTTCTTGTTAATACTGTTTTTGTTTTCATCCCATTCAAACTTAATCATAATTAAATTATAATTATATAATAATTATATGACAATTTTTTTTTCATTTCTCAAGTCAACCAATGGTCTGAAAATTGTCTTATTGCAAACAGAACTCAGTTCATTATTTTTCTTTTGGAACAAGGGCTAAGCAGAACCCCTGTTCTCTCATTGCAGGAGCGCTTCTTCTATAAGCAGAACGGCAATGACTTGGCTTGTCATTAGAACTTCCACCCCTAACAATATTCAAAGCTGTAGTAGTTCCAGCTCGATAAGCATATTTCCATTGTTCTTCGGTAGGTAGGTTAAATTCATAACCTTCAAGCAATGAGTCTTCAAACAACTTATTCAAAGTTTCACATAATTCATAAGCATAATTAATATCTTCAAATATGTAGTGCTCTCTAACATTATAATCATTTGCTTGAAGAAAAATATCTACAGCTTCTTTTATTTTAGGTAATAAGTTTTCTTCAACTTCATAGTTTTCGGTATTCATTTTTAGCTCCTTAATTATTATAATAAGATGAGAGAGCAAAATAGGAGAATTATTTTAGTAATGAAAGACTATGCTTTAACATACTCTCAAAGCCAACTTAATTCTTGCATCAAAAAATAAGTTAACAGAATCTAGGAAAGGGGTTATAGAATTGTTTTTGTTTATATTTCAGCATAGTCACAGTCATATCCGTTATTGCTGTTATTGCAGTTATCACAGCAATCTAGTATTTTGTTTTAATGCAATAGCTTTCAAGGCATAATCAGTTCCAACTTTAGATTTTCTTTTCGTAAAAATTCATCGAAAACAGGATAAAACAGTTTTTCTAAAGCTATTTTTGCTTCTCTTTCAGCTTTTTCAATATAAAGTGTATGTCTTGCATCAAATATTACTTTATTTTTGATTTCAGTCATAATTTCATCATTCATTTCCTTTAAACTCGGACCGAATGGATTCCATGAACCATTTTCTTCTTTTTCAATTTTAGCTGGATCGGTTTGGACATAAACCATATTTCTGTCAATCTCAACTTTAGGGCAATTTATTTTTATGGTCCTATTTGATTCATCAAAACTGAAATTTTCTTCTTTAATATTATCTAATGGAACATAATATTGGACTTTATTATCTAAAAACCTTGCTTTAACACTAGCTGTTCCCCAAAAAAGCCAATCATTCAAGATTCGTTTCTCTTTTTCCTTATGAATTTCAGTATTCAAAGACTGGGTATAAACAACAAGCTTTTTATCTGTATTAACTTCGCCTAAGCCAATAATCATGGACTCCTTAACTTTTTCTCTAGATGTGGCTAATATCTTGACTACATCTAAACCTTTTTTGACAGTAGTTGTAACAACCTTTTCAACTTGATTTGCTGTTAAATAAAGCCATATTTGCCAAGCAACTAATATAATAGCGATAACGATAATTAATTTAAAAATAAATCTAAAAAAAGAACCCATAATAAACTCCTTTTATTGTTTGCAACATATCAATCACAAAAAATATATTTTAATATAACTAAATTATAGGTTTAGTTAATGAACGTCGAAAAAGCCGTGATTTTCAAGAATATTAAATATATTTTTACTTTCTTCATTTCATTTTAGAACTCAATCATAGGTGGTAAAGAAAACTTACACTTAAGAAAATCATTGCTAATTGTTTTTTCAATGTCTGTTTTATCCTTTGTTACATTAATTGTTTTTAGGGTAACATCAATTACAGAAAGATTTTCTTTTAAAATTTCTAAATTATTCCCAACCCATTGTTTTTGTTCCTCTAGTCTAACTTTTGCATTATTTAATGATTTCAATAGATTGTTCAAATTAGAAATTGTTCCTTCTAACATTGCTTTATTTGAAGTATGAGAAACATTCGATGAATTTAAAATTTTATTAACATCTTCTTTTTGTTTAATTATTTGAGATATATAAGAATCAATTACGCTTCTATATTGTGCTTTTTTATTCAAAAAAGCTTCGTTCATTTGGATTATATTAGTTAAACAAGTTTTATAAACTTCATACAATTCTATTGCAGATATGTAGTCATTCTTATTCTTTTTCAATTTATTTTGAATCACATTTATTAAAGATTTTGAGTTATCTAAAGAACAATATATTTCCACAATCTCATTATTTGATTTTTTAACATTTTCCCCTATACTACTTTTATCTTTTACTTCATATTTTTTATACTTATTATCAATATTTTTAGACGGAGATGAAAGAATATTCTTAAGTTGATCTTTTTGCTCTTCTAATTTTTCAATAGCCTTTTCTTGTTCTGACTTTCCTCCAAACCAGCCTTTGTTTGGATTAGCTTTTTTTACTTCAGTATTATTTTTATTAACTTTTTTGGCTTGTTCAATTATTAAATCTTCAATAGAACCAAACCAAGGTGGTGAAACACTAGGTCTTTCACCACCATTACTCAAAGCGAATAAGGGGGATACGAACAAAACAAAGCAAACAATTGTTAATGTTTTCTTCACAATAAACTCCATATATTTAAAATTCGTATCAATGTTTTAATTCAAAATTAATTTTTTTCACTTCTTTGCCACCTATTTCTATTTTAGCAATATAAGTTCCTTTTTCTACACTATTACCGCCTAAATCTATTAAATCCCAATTAAGTTCATAAAAGTTTTTATCTTTATTATAGTGAAAATCAGAATAATCAAATAATTTAACGATATTACCTTTATCTTTATAAATACGCATTTTAATAGAATCGTTCAAATTATTTGCTTTAAGTTGAAAATCACAGAAACCAAAGCCAGATGAATAAGTAAAATTCTGAATTATTATTTCTTTTGAAGTATTGGTGCTATTATTTAAGTTAATATCTTTATCGATTAATGAAGAAATGCCTTGTTTTTCAGAATTACTTTTATAATTATTATTTTGTGAATAATCATTTAAGATATCAGAAGGTAGATTAGTTAGACTTAAACCATGCTTTTTTTCAATTTCGTTGATACCTTTTTGTTTTTTTTCGCAATCATTAATTAGTTTTGTATATTCTTCTTTTATAGTTTTTAATAGTGTTTCAGCTTTTTCAACTTCTTTTTTTCTAAATTCCAAGTCTTTCTTCTTTTCAGCTTTTTTTATTTCTTTTTCAGCTTTTTCCTTCTTAGCTTTAGATAATTCATCTTGTTTTTGTTCTATTATTTTTTCTTTTTGGCTATTATCATCTGTAAGTTTAGATAGTTTCACTTCTAGTTGCGCTTTAATTTTAGGATTTTCTGAATTTAAATTTGAGTTCAAAAGATTACTTAGTCTTTTATTTTCAATCTCCAATTCAACCTTTTTAGCTTTTAAACGTTCAACTTCTATTTTTAATTGTTCAAATTCCTGCTGTTTGTAGATAAAAGTAGAGTCTTCTGCAGAAAAAGCAATATTTGAAGAGAGGATGAAACTAGCTATAAAAAAACAAATAATATATTTATTCATATTGTTGCCTCTTTTTAATCAAAAATTATTTTAATTTTAACGTCATTACTACCTTTTATTCCTTTCAGAAAACAGCGAAATAAATTTTCTAAATGGAATCTAGCACCAGATTCTGCTTCACTATATAAATAATCCTTTTCTTTTCCTGCTTGCAAAACCTTCTGTTTTATATTTTTACTTATTTTTCTTTTTAATTCTTCAATTTTTCCAGAATTAAACCAACCTTTTGTAGAATCCTCAACTATTTTGTCTGGATCAGTCTGAATATAAAGCATTTCATCGTCTAAAATTGGTCTTGGCGAATATATGTATAAACAGTTTTCTTTGAAGCTATACGATATATCTCTTGGTTTTAAACTATCTAATGGGATATAGTATTGAATCAAACAATCTTTGAACACTTTATTGACCGAATTTTGACTATCCCAAATGATGCCTACGTCTGTCATGGTTTCATCAGCAGAAACATCTAATTTTTGAGTAAGAACAACAAGTTTAGGAGATTTATTTGGTTTTTCTATAATTTCAGCTCTATAGTGAGAAGTGTATTTTTCTCTAACTATTCCTAATAATCCATCTCTTATTTGATAACTTTCCAACTGTTCATCAAATTGAATCAATTTGCTTTTAAGCTTATTAGCTTCCTCTCTTCTTCTTTTTATTTGTTCTCCAGTTTCTCTTATTCTATTGTTTTCAGCTTCTATTTCATTTGATAAAGATTCATATCCAGAATTATCGATTTCGGCTCTTTCATTACTTAAATCATTATCTATATCTTTAATTCTTTTAGTAAGACTATCTGACGTATTAGTTTCTAGAGCAATCTGAGAATACAAATCATCTATATCATTTTGAATTTTTTTATTATTTTCCATTATTACAGTGTAACTTGCATTATTCTGTTCTAATCTTGATTTATTTTTTGCTATTTCTGATTCTAAGTTTTCTTTTTCACTTTTTAAATTTTCTATATCTTGGTCTATATCTTTATCCGAATTATTAATCTTATATTCGTTATAAATTTGATCTATTTCATTTAAATAAGCATCAATATCAAAGTTTGCAGCTGTAATTTCAGAATTTTGTTGAGAATAAAGAGTAGGTAAAGATAAAATAGAGAATAAGAATAAGAACAATACTATTATAATTGAACTATTTCTTTTCATAAACAATAATTCCTTTCTATAATTGCTAGGCAAGCAATATTTTTAATTTTTGGATTGCCATGCTGTTACAGAAGTGTTTATATTATAAAAAAACACCCTGTCATTCTATTGAATGACATCACCCTTTATAAAATGGGGCTATATATCAGTCATAAACAATTACTTCCAAACCAAGATTTTTTTCTTTTAGAAATTTACCCAGAATTTTATTGAATAATTCAGCCAGTTTTTTTTGGGCGTTTTCTATTGCCAAAATCTTATACCTATCATGAGAACCAGTTTCTAATACCTCTTTTCTTACTTTTGCCTGAATATCATCTTTCATTTTTTCCATATCTATTCCATAAGTAATCCAAGAAGTTTTCTCTTTTTTTATGATATTTTCTGGATTAGACTGGACTTCAACAACATCTTCATCTAGTTTTGGTGAAGCTATATATATGTATACAGTTTTACTATCCATATCATATTGAACATCTTGATCACTGAGTCTTTCCAAATCGACATAATACTGTATTTTATTATCTTTATAAGTAACCCTTAAATCAGCTTCTCTATTATAAATACCAAAAATTGTAGATACTTCGTTCCGACCAAGTTCAACATCTACACTTTGAGTTAAAACAACATATTTGCTCGTTAAATCACTCATTCCTGAATATCCTTTAGTTGTTTCTTTGATTTTAGTTCTGACAGTTCCCAATATTTTTCTTTCTTCTTTAAATGATGTATTTTCTTTTCTCAATAAGCTTATAACAGCACTAGCTTTTTCAAGCCCCTCTTTTGCTTTTATTATTCCTTCATTTAAAGATTTATTGGTATTATTCAATTGAATTATATTATTATTTGCTGTGGCTAATTCCTGTTCTCTATTATTTAATTCTCTTTTCAAATTTGCAGAATCTGTTCCCAGAGCTTCTAATCTTAAAATTTCATCACCTTTATCTTGGATATTTTTTTCTAGCGAAAATATTTTTTTGCCCTTTTCTTCTAATTGTTTCTTTAATGCCTCATATTCCGATTTTAGTTTGTTTAATTCGCCTTGGTATGGTAAAGCAATAATCGTTTCTTCGCTTTCGGATTTATTTTCATTATATTTAATAAATGAATTAACACCAATCCAAGTTAGTAAACCAGCAACTAATACTATTAACAATTGGTTACTAGATATTCCACCAAAACTATTGATTTTATTGTCCATATTTCCTCCCACCTTTTTGAATCAAGGAATAATTACTTCCATACCAATTCTGTTTTCTTTCAAAAATTCACTCATAATCATATAAAAGAAATCATAAACAACTTTTTCAGCCTGTTGTTTTGCCAACGCCTTTAAACTTAGTTCTCTTTCGGCAACATCTAGAACAGCCTCTCTAACTTCTTCAAATATCGCTTTGTCTAATTCTGCAACATTAGGACCGCCAGGCAACCAAGAACCATCAACTTCTTTCTCTATCATAGAAGGTTTGGACTGTATTTCAACCAAATCATAGTCTATTTCCACAGGTGGGGTTGTTACCCTTATGCTGTTAGTTTTTGTATTAAATTCAACTTTTATTTTATTGCTATCTAAAGGCACTTTATACTGTATTTTGTTCCCTTTAAATAAAACTTTTTCAGCAGCACTGCCCCAAGGAATTTTCCAGAATTTCTTAGAGCTTTCCCTGTTTATTTCGCAATCCAAGGTAGTTGTTAAAACTATTAGTTTATTTTCCAAAGTGTTCTTTGTATAGTTACAAAAGCATACATCTTTAATTTTTTCGTTTGCTATTTGTAACTGCTGTATTCTAGTATCTACAGCATGTTTAGAACCAGGCTTAGAATCACGACCTGTATTTTCACCCTTTTGATAAGCAATATAAGCAACTAACCCCATAACGATAACAAGTAAAAGAATAAAATTTACATCAATTCCCTTTTGCTGGTTGCTTTTAATTGACTCATTAGAATTATTTTGCCCTTGTTTATCTGTCTGATTATCTGTTTTTTTTTCTTTTTCATTTTGCACTTGATTATCTGTCTTCTCCATAATTCAAAACTCCTTTATTTAATTAATTTATTTTCATTTTTTTAGAAACTTTTAACAAAATTATTAAATTTTATTTAGACACAAAGAATACCAGCTTTTTAAAGATTGCATTAACAATCACTTTTGCGATTCATACATTTTGGCGAAATCAGCTTCACTATATTTGGCTGCTTCACGTTTTATATCTTCAACTGTAAGTTCTCGTTTCCCTGATGCAAGAACGGCATTAACAGCTTTACCAACTGTCATTGTTATGCCGAAAGCCAATGGTGAACCAACCCAGTTTTTAATCCCAGGAATTAATGAAATTAAAGCTTGAGCAGTTAATCTTCCTCCAAAAGAGGTTAATACGGGAGTCAATAAAGACATTGCAGCTTGTTTTGTGAGTTCAATACGGTATAACCTGCCTAAGTGAATAGTCATTGCCACTTGAATAGCTGAAATTGAGATAAAGTCAGAACCGGGCAAAGGGTTTGCCAATACTGCGGCACCTGCTCCCATTGCATAATAATTTACTATTCTGCTTCCTTCCTCATCTAGCATCTTAGCTGCTCGTGCATAAAGAGTTTTCGCAGCAACAGGCAATAATTCATAAATTTTATTCTTTAAAACCTTTACATTATAAGGTGCCCTCGGCTCATAATCATCTTCTTCGTCTGTTTCTTGTGCTGGAGCAGCAAATGGCACAATACGTCCACTTTCGCATAATGGTTGAAATTCTTTAAGACCGAAAACATAATCTATATATGCACGAATATTCTTTTCTTTTTTCTTTATTGGGTTATCCAAATTCAAGCTTTCAGGTTTCCAGGATTCAACTGGTTGCATTTTATCAATCTGATTAACTACAACTATAATTGGGAAATCTCTAAGTTTTTCTTCTGCAAACCACTTTCTTAGAAAATTACATTCAGGGTCAAGTGCTCTATCATCACACTTTAGAACTAACAGAGCCATGTGAGCTTCATTTGATTTAGCATATTCAATAAGCTTATCTTCATAATTTACACCTTCAATATTGGCTTCGTTTGTCGGGTCAGCAAAACCAGGAGCATCAACAGCTATAATATCGCATTTATCAGAATGCATAAGCTTTCTATTGAAATCCCTTGTCGTTGGAATTACACCAATATCAAACACTGCGTCTTCAAATAAAGCATTTAATACAGATGATTTTCCAACACCTGTTTTTCCTATCATAAGGAGTGTAGGCCTTACTTCTTTACCTAACAATAGACTGACCTGATCAAACATTTGCTGAAAAGCTTCACTTTTAAATATTTCTTTGACATCTGTATTGCCAATTTCTATTAGTCTTTTCAAACCAGCTTCAAGTTTTTTAAAACTGTCTTTTTGAGAAAGTTCTCTAAATTTTTCATTTAATTCTTCGTTCATAAATTCGCTCCTTTTTTATTCATATTTTTTTAAAGACATTAACAAATGCTTTATTCAATTTTCTTTTTCATCAGAAATGTCTTCATAATTGTCAACGGTTTTATCTTCAATAGATACGTTTTTAAGCACTTTAAGTGTCTCGCTTGTATCTTTTTGGGAAATCTTCTCATTATTACTGCTACGGCTATCGGTATTAACATTTGGGAAAACTTTTTTCTTTTCTTTAATAAAAGGGAAGAGAAACAAAGATAAAACAATAGCAATTATAAAATAATGTAAAAGATACCCTATTTTATAGAGCCAAACTAATAATGCTATCTTTAAAGCTATTATTAGTAAGTATATAAAGACTACAAATATTTCACTTTTTTTCATTATCATTAGTCCAATATTCAACAAATATTTTATTATTCATTTATTACTATTATTTAAACCACATTAATATAATTCTATTTTCTAGATTGCCACGTTACCACGCCAGCCTTTGGCTGGCTCGTAATGATGTATTACTTTCGGTTTCGCAATGACGTAGAATCTTAGAACTTGCCCAGCATTTCGAGTTTGCGTTTTCGGTAGCAGTTTTTGGCTGCTCGGGCTATGTCTTGCAGGTACATTCCATCGAAGGAAGCGCCGATAATTGCACCTATGGCAGGAACTAGCATGAGAGCTTTTCTTTTGGTAAGGTTTATTCCTATGCTTTTAGCTGCTTGTCTAACTAGTGGTCCAATAGCTGCTCTCCCACCTTCTTCAGCGAGTTTCTTCCAAGTCTTTTTTGCAATATCAACTTGAATCTGTCGCATGAAAACCATAGCTGCCTGTTTGCTTGCAATATCAGAAGCAGAAGCTATAGAAAGTATTCCAAGCATAAATACTTTTTCATCATCTTTAGAAGTGTCAAAACCGTAACAAAGTGCAATTTGCTGAATACATCTGAATACAATAGTGTAAAGAGTCGGAATATTTGCTGCTAACCCAACAAGACCAGTAAAGCCATAAACTCCGCCTTGAGCTATTGCAGCAACCAGATTTTGGTTCCAATAATAATCGGCTGATAAATCCATATTTTCTAAATCATCAGAGTTATATATTGCTTTTAAGCTTGTTAAGCTATTATTCTTTTCTGTTAGAGTTGCTATTACGTCTTTGTCTGAAAAAGTATAATCAGCTCCCCAAAGCAAAGTGTTCAAACAACCTTCTATAGCTTTGGAAACAACTTGTGACACACCTTCTGGTATTAATAGTTCGGCGGCTTTCATTGCAGGCCATAATACAAAGCTAGTAACATTTGAAATATAACCAGGACCTTCTTTTTCCCAGGCGTTTATTTCTTCTTTAACTTTGTTTCTATACTCTTTTTTATCTTCTGACATTGATTTAAACTCCAGATTAATTAGATTTAGTTATATTAAGTTTCTAAGTATATTTGTGTTCAATTTTTTGAGTAGTTATTGTAAAGACCCCTTTCGTCTTTTACTGCGTAAAAGCCACTTCCCCCAGCTAAACTGGGGGCAGATCATAAATAAGAATCAGCTAACAGTTGTTTTAAGACAATCACACCAATAACACCTCACACCAATCATAACCTAGAGGCGTTAGCCTCTTATCGATAAAAGACATAGTTATACATGGATTTTTAACGAATAAGGGACTTATGTACTAACCGCAACTCCATTTTTTGCTTTAGAACAAGGACTCTCAAGGTTGTCAACGACGAGCTTGAGTAAATGGTATACCATTTACGTTTGCGTGCCCCTTCCTGCAACGCTTGTTTTAGGGTGCGTATCCCGAGTCTAATTAGTATTTCTAATAAAAAGGTTTAACGCAAGTTGAACTGGCAAAGTTAGCAAATGTTTCCCAAAACTCTATTTCAAAATGGTTAAATGGTGAGTCTGTGCCAAGTATAGACAAAGCACAATCTCTTGCGAAGGCTTTAGGGCTTAGTGTAGGTGATTTAATCGGCGATTTTGGGGTAAAAAAACTTAACAGAACAGGATAAACGTTTTATTTCACTATCGCCGCTGCGTAAAAGTTTGCTTTTGAAGTTTTTAGATGCACTAGAAGAACAGGATTAAAGCCTAATCAAACTGTTCCTGATATTTTTCCAGAAATCATTTTTAAAGATAAATAAGATATTAATAGATAATTAGCTATATTTTGATTGTAAATATCGTTCTAAATCTATTATAAATTTTTCAATATTCTCTAATAATTCTTTTGTTGTTTCTTTGTTTACTATATAAAAATCCTCATAATCACTTTTTTGTCTTATCTCGAAAGCATTGTTGATTATTTTTCCATAACTCTTATCAAATATATTAGTCATAATATAGTTTTTATTGAAGTAAGAAATAACGGCTGAGTGCTTCTTAAAATCTGTTTTTTCTAAAGCCAAAACAGCTCTAATTGCATGAAAAATAGCATAATATAGTCTATTATTAGTTGTAAACCAATCATCTTTTTCTTTTGCAGATTTTGCAGCTTCTAATGATTGTTTAGAACGTTCTAGACGTATTTTGAAAGAGATATTTCTTTTTGTGTATATTAAGAGACACAGATTCTTTTTCCTTCTTTTAAAACATTTTCATAAAAAGGTATGAAGGTTGTTCTTTCATCAAATATTTCTTTATTATGCACTATTGCTGAAACTAAAATGCTTTTTTCTAATAATACTTCTGTTGAAAAATCACTTATTTTATCATCATATTTGTTAATATCTTCTTCGGGCAAATCAACAAGTATCATCAAATCAATGTCTGAGCCTTCTGTAGCTTCATTTCTTGCATAAGAGCCATAAAGAATAACATCACTAAGGTGTTTTCCCAGTAAAGAACGCAGATTTGTTGTATATTTTTCCAACAAATCGTTTAATTCTTTATTATTTAAAAGTGGAAGAATATTGCTCATACTTTAATTTTAAAATATTCATTCAAAATGAAGCAAATTAGAATTATTATATCTCTAGTTCTTGCCAACAACAATCACAACAAAAAGCCGCTTGGTTAAAACCAAGCGGCTTTTCTAGATTGCCACGGCGTTTTCAACGCCTCGCAATGACGTTTTTAAAAAGCTGTTTACTTAGCTGGAAGTATTTCTACTTTAGAAGCTTTGCTTAAGCCGTAAACATCTGGGTCATACATCAAGCTTGCCATAGAGGGTTTCATAACAAATGAACCTTCACAAGTTGCTCTGAGGTAATATACCAGTTTGTAGCGACCGCTCCAGCAGTAGTCTTTATAAGCTACCATAGCATCTTTTCTGAGTTCCTTATGAGAAGCATAGAAATCCCAGCAGCCATCATAGTAGCCACAGTAAGATTCTTCATCTTCTGCTTTAACATCTGCGGGTAGTGCATCATTCTTCAAAGAAGTATTGATAGCGGTAAAACCGGCTGGTATTGGGTCTTCCAATACTAAGTATTCGTAAGAACCTTTGTTCTGGGTCTTTTCAAATATGAAAGTAACCTTAACAATATCACCAACTCTGATTTCTTTGCTGCCGTTCATGTTTTCAATGGTCTTATCAAGCATGAAGCCCTTATCTACTGGTTCGTTGCGACCAACCATATCTGGATAAGTATAAGCAAGATTGTAGTTTACAACAGCCTTAGAGTCAGAATCTAACTTGATTTCGCCCATTAAATCATCAGCAGAAATTTCGATGCTTTCTGGAGCTTTACCAATCTTAACTTCTTTGGTTCCACTCTTAGTAGTAACCTTAACAGTGAAATCTTTGTCTTCAACTGGTTTCTGAGTCTTGAAGTAAGCAGCAAGTGCATTCAAAGCAATACCAGTATCAGCAGTAGAAGTCCAATAACCTTTGCTAGTAAGATTCTTGAAGAGGTTACCAGCGAAGTTGTCAGAAATCTTAGAACTACCACCAATTTGAGCATTAGTCAAAAGAACAAATGCGTCACGGCGAACATTTGATTTGCCCCATCCGCCTTTTTCCATTGCCATAGGCTTCAAGCTCAAAAGTTTGAACTTGATAGAATCGGCTGATTTTTCGCCAACGAAACATTCAGCATAGTTGAGCATGCTTTCAGCTTCTTTATCGCCTGTTGGGAATTTCTTTCTCAAGGTCTGGAGGTCAGCAGCGTTAATCTTCTTGTTCATAGCAAGAGCTACAACGCCAAGACCCATTACAGGACTCTTGAATGTGCTGTCATTGCTGTTGTTGAACATCTGATTTCTAACGTAATCCAAAGCACCAGCAAGATAAACTGTATCATACTCGTAACCAGATTCTTTGAGCATTGTAAGAGCATAAACAGCATAGTTAGTGCCCCACCAGCTTACGTCTGGTTCAGAAGTCCAATAGCTGAATCCACCGCTAGTAAGTTGCATTCTGAGAAGGTGTTCCAAACCTTCTTTTAAGTAAGCATCAACTTCAGCAACTGAGAATTCTTTGAAGTAACCTTCTTTTGCTATATTTCTAATTGCAGAAAGACCAATGATTCTTGAAGAAGTCTGTTCAACACAACCGTGTGGATAATCCATCAAGTAAGAAACAGCAGGAACAAGTCTTGTCCAAGGAGTAGCGGCAAGAGTCATATTAGCCTTTAATGTTCCAGCTTTGTCAATTTGATTCATAGAACCAACATAAGCAGGAATTTCAGCCTTAACGCTGTCTTTACCCTTGAAGAAACCAAAACCGTATCTATTGAAGAGGATAGAAGCAGGATTAACTGGAATAGAATTTTCTATTGCATCAGTATTTCCGTTCATGTCGCCCTTCATAACCATTTTAGCTTTTAAAGCGCCTCTGTCGGCATTAAGAACAACTTTAGAAACAGCAGTATTGAAACCGCCAAGGCTTACGCTGCCATTCTGAACAGAAGCAGTAATTCCTTCAGTGCCAGCAACAGAAATATTAGCAGTTCCAGCTTTGTCAGTCTTGTTGTGAGCAGCAGTAACAACTACAGCCTTATCACCAGCAGTCATAAACTGTGGAACAGAGGGTTCAATGTAGAAGTCTTTTGTTACTCTGAGTTGGCGTTCTGCAGAACCGTAACTAGAACCTTTATCGTTAGCTACAGCATAGATACGATAAGAAGTCATAGTGTCAGGAAGCTTGAAGTCAACTGTTACATTACCGTTTGCATCGCTTTCGCAATCAGCTTTCCAGAAGGCAACTGGTCTGAAATCCTTACGAGCATTAAGGTCAGAGCTGATATTGCCAACGCCTTCACCACCACCTGTAAGTATTCTGGTAGATAAAAGCTTGAAGAGTTCCTGATTAATAAGACCTACACGAAGGTCACCAGAGAAAACGCTCAATGGCATGAAGAAGTTGCTCAAAGAGTTGAGAACTGGAGTTACATAGCCTGTAAGAGCAAGAACTGATTCATCAACAACGGCAACAGCTACTTCAGAAGTTTTTGGGCTACCCTTTTCATCAGTGAGCTTGAAGCTTACTTTATAATTCTGACCGGGATAAGCTTTGAGTTCTTCTTTGGTTTCTGGAGCAATAGCTATATTGATTGAATCAACAGAGCTTTGAACCTTGAAGCTTGTGAAGCCATAATAAGCTCTTGGGTATTCAGTATCTGAATCGATTGAATAAACTGGGAAACCGCTGCGAACTGATGGAGCTATGAAGCTTACAAAAGCATTTGGTTTGCACTTATCAGTAAGAGTTTCAGTAAATTCGCCGAAAGCACCGTTGAGCTTAATTACCTTTGCATCAATGATTTCGTCTGTTTCTACAGTAACAAGAGCATAATCACAGATTCTTGGCAATGTATATTTAATTTTTACTGGTTTGCCAACAGCAACTTCCTTCTTTTCAGTAGCTAGGAAGATTTCATTAGAGCTTCTGCTTCTATCTTTCTTAGCAACATCCTGATAGCTTGAGAAAGAATATTCAATCATAACTTTCTGAGCTGAAACTGCTTCAGTCTGACCATTTACATAGTAAGCTCTGAGCAAGTAATCGCCACCTTCTGGGAATGAAAGTGAGAATTCGGCTACTGAATTGTTAATTTTTTCAGTGTAAGAATAAGCTTTAATCCAAGCTTCTTCCCAATTGTAGTAGAGACCACCGTTACCATCAGCAGCACGTTTCTGGATATACATCCATTTTTTGCGCATTACTTCAAGAGTAACAGTACCAGCATTAATCTGTTTGCCGTTGCTGTCTAATGCAATAACCTGAACTGGGCATTCACAACCGCTGCTAATGCTAGATGGAACTTTAGAAATACCAACTCTTACGGCTGGAACTGGAGCATAGGATTTAACCAATGTGGCTGGCTTGCCATCTATATCAAGAACTGTTGCAGTAACTTCAATCTGATTGAGACCGCTCAAAACAGCTTTTGACATTGGTAAAGAAATGGTCAATTCACCATTGTTGTTGAGAACTGAGTTACCCTGTTCAAGAAGTTCTTTCTTAACATCATTGTTTCCGAAGCAGAAACCAGGATAAGCATTGTTGTTTGCATCTCTTTCAGTAAGATATGCAGACCACTGAACTTTGCAGTTCCTTAAAACGCCACCAGCATAATATTTGCCAGTAACTTTACAATCCATAAATGCCTGGTCAGCATCACGACCAACGATTTGTCTAATCTTTCTGGTTGTTGAAGTCATTTCCATGTCAACAAAATGACGTGGAGCTTCAAAATCCTGAACTTGGAAATTGCAAACAGAAAGAACGCTAGTAGTAGTCTGTTCAGCAGTTTTGCCAGGATTCTGCTGTAATTTTTCGTTTTCAACAGCAGGTTTGCGCTGCATTAATCTATCCCATTTTGGATCCTGTTTTCCAAGACTACCAAAATTCTTAGAAGCCTGAATAGCAGCAACTTCGATTCTGTAAGAACCTCTTGGCATAAAGCTCTTTGTTGGGAAAGAACCGGAGCAAGTTCCGTAAGCATTAAGAGGAAGCTGCTGTTCTGAAATCATATCGCCACGAGAGTTGAAAATAACTACGTTAGCTTTAACATCAGAATTTGGAACAACAACCTTATCGTTGTTATATTCTCTGAAAGCTGCTTTCCAATAAACAGTTTCGCCAGGTCTGTAAACACCGCGTTCAGTGAATACATGAGCTCTTAAGCTGTCAAGCTTTCTCATATCAGGAGCTGCCATCTGAATTGCAGAATAAAGTCTGTTTCTATCAAGGCTAATTGAAGCAGAATCTTTCTGAGTAGCAGCAGTTACTGAAGTAAGGTCAGCTATATTGAGTTTGCTTGAACCAACATCAAATGTTGATTTTCCAGTAATAACAACATACTTATAATCAGTATCTGTATTTACTCTTAACAAACCATCTTTATCGGTTCTTCCAGGGAAATAAAGCTTTCTGTTTGGAGAATCCTGAATC
Organism: uncultured bacterium; assembly: GCA_946407375.1. Classification (GTDB taxonomy): domain Bacteria; phylum Muiribacteriota; class Ozemobacteria; order Ozemobacterales; family Ozemobacteraceae; genus RUG334. The sequence continues at coordinate 22,468 of CAMJNS010000012.1, read as the reverse complement.
ATTACGGCTACATCAGCAAGAGGTTTGCCTGTTTCGAGAGAAGTAACCCAAACAAGCATTTCTCTTTTGCCGAACTTGTAGGTAATAGCCATATCTGTTACCTGGAAAGCTCTCATTGCTGTAGTTGGATTAGCTTTATCTATTTCAGATACTTTGGCAACTACGATTCCGCCGTTTTCTGGATTGTTTCTGAGTTCGAGAGGAAGTGAAAAATAGTATTCTTCATCTGGATTTTCAGAACCCATGAAAGTCTGAGTTTTTACAGTTATTTCAGAGCCTAAGAAATCAGAAAGATTTGGGCAAGAACTAGTAAGCTTCTTCAAAGCTTCCAAATCATTTTTAAATTCTTCAAAAATTTTGTCATAAACAGCAGAATAGTTTTTTAATCTATTTTCATCTTCTGTTGGAACATATCTATTGGTAGAGCTATTATAGTCTTTTTCATCAACTAATGGGTCTACTGCAAGAGAATCTGCAACAAAAGGAGAAAAGATTGCGGGATAAGTCTGATATTCAACTTTAAAATTACCAACATGTGTAAATTTTAAAGGAACAGCCTGTTTGCTGTGAAGTTCTACGATTGAACAATCTGTTGGGAACTTCATTTCTGAAGTTGCTTCAGCAGCAGTTACAGTCTTAGAATAAGGAGCGATATTGAAAGTGCCTTCATTTGTAAGACCACCGACTATCTTAATTTCATAATCTTTACCACCAACGAATTTACCATAAATACGATATTTACCCTGGGTTTCATGGTACATTCTGTCTACTGTAAAATAACCAATAGAAGGGTTGATTCTGAGTTGTTTTCTTAAATCGTAATCAGGAACCTTTTGGTCTAATGTAATAGTGACGCCTTTACTACTTCCAGAATAGAAGAAAGTTTCAACGCCTAAAACCTTTGTATTTGTTACCTTTTTTGCTGCATCAGCCATTAAACTGGTACAACAAAATGTGGCAAAAAATACAACAAAAAAACAAATAGATAGTTTTTTAAGCATATTTGCCTCCATCAATTATGTACACAACTTAATGTTATATCACAATACTATTCTTTACTCAACCAATCTTTTTTAGGGTCAGGTCAAACGCATTATAAATTCTTTCCTAGATGGACTTCGTTTTGCTTTCAGCAACGCCACGGCGTTTTCAACGCCTCGCAGAGACTGTCTAAAAACTAGGTTTTTGCATTAAATTTTAACTGGATCGCCACGGTTCTTTCAGAACCTCGCGATGACGGGTTGGCACTCACCCTTCAATTGCAGATGAAGTAAGAATGGTTTGAGTAACGCTTGTAAGCATAGCCTGATTTTGACTGTCAAACCCCACCATCTTCATCTTTCCGATTATTTAACACTGAGATTGCTTAGTTTTTAACAATATTGGAAGTATGGAATTATAATTCCAATAAAACTTAGACAAATCTGTGTTTTGGTAGATATATTTCATTTTTATCTCCGAATTTACAAACGGGATTATATATAGAATTTATGTTGTTGGTAGTTATATTTTTATTGTTTATAAAGCTTTCAATAGCCAATTAATAATATTAATTTGTTTTATGCCGTTATAGGATGTCGGAGGGAAATAATCCATAGTTAGAAGGTATTTTTGATTATGGTCTTTTATAGCTTGAAGTGGTGCAAGCTCTCTCTTAAGAGTCTTTTCGTCTAAGACAGACTGTGAAACCTGATAATATTCAGTATTCCCGTTTTTATACGTGACAAAATCAACTTCAGAAGTGCCAACTTTACCTACATAAACATCGTAACCACGTCTTATTAGTTCCAAATAAACAACATTTTCCAAAATATGACCTAAATCTGAATTATTATTCCCTAGAAGGTAATATCTTAACCCGATGTCAGCTATGTAGTATTTGTTTCCAGAGGTCAAATATTGTTTGCCTTTAAGATCATATCTTCTAGCTTTATAAATAATAAAGCTGTTTGCCAAATATTCAAGATAAGTTTCAACAGTTGGAACGCTGATTTTTCTACCAGATGAACTTAATGTGTTTGCAATATTTGTAGACGAACAAATATTTCCTATATTGTCAAAAAGAAATTCTATAATGCTTTCAAGCATTGAAGTATTCGAAATATGATGTCTTGCAACGATGTCTTTAAGAACTATAGAATTGAAAATTCCATCAAGATAGGCATTTCTACTTTGTTTATCTGGCATTTCAATTGCCCCTGGGAAAGAGCTATTTGCTAAATAATTTAAAAATAATTCGTTATTATTTTTATTGTTTGGGAAAGCAGAAGCATACTCTTTGAAAGAAAGAGGCATTGTTTTAATTTCAACATATCTTCCAGAAAGGAGAGTTGCAAGCTCACCAGATAGCAGATATGCGTTAGAACCAGTAATATAAAGGTCGATATTCTTTTTGGTAAAAAGCCAATCTACAACTTTCTGAAAATCATTAATCAACTGAATTTCGTCTAGAAAGATGTAATTCTTTTTTTTAGTTAAACGAGATACAACCTCTTCATAAAGCTGTTCAGATGTTTTTAAATGTCTGTATTCACCCTCTTCAAGATTTATAGAGATTATTTGATTCTTCTTTACTCCGTTTTCTTCCAAGTATTTTTGAAACAATTCAAATAGAGTAGACTTGCCACAGCGTCTTATACCTGTGACAACCTTTATAATATGTTTGTCTTTCAGTTTAAACAACTGATTCAGAAAATCATTTCTTTCTATTAGCATTTGATTCCTTTAAGAATTTAGCAGGTTATTAATTAGTATTTTATTATATAATCATAAAATGCATTTAACAAAATCAACATATTTTGTTATTTTTATAAAATCAATTTAACAATATTTACATATTTTGTCAATTTTATAAAATACATTTAACAAAAATCATAACCATAATTTCGGTGAAAGAGGTTTATTAAGAGAAAAACAAGAAGCACCTCATGCTGCCTGTTACAAGCCTACATGGGGTGCTTCTTGTATATTTGTCTAATTAAAGACAGTATATTCTTATATTACTTATGCAACTTCCTTCAAATCGATGGAAGCATCTTCACTCTGACTCATTAAGTCAATCTTACCATTGCTCATATCGAAAAGTCTCTGCTGAATTCTAGCCTGAACAATCTCTAGACCGTTTGGCAAATCAAGCAGGTTGATATCTTTCCCTAGAACATCGCTATAGTTTTCCTTTATATGCTGAATCATTCTGATTCTGAATTCAGCATCTGTCTTTGCCTGATACAAAGGTGTGTTGGGAAGAATCACCGTTTGAACCCCCTTAGTTGAATTTTGGATATAGTCCAAAAAACATATCGGCAAATCCTATTGGAAAATTAATAACATTTTTGGATGTTGAGAGCTGAGAATTGAAAATTGAGAGTTGCTCTTTAATATTGAGGTTATATTAAATTTATTATATTATTTATAAAATTTTATCTTATAAAGGTTTAATAAATGAAAAAAGTTATTGTTTCTGGTTGCGGTGGAAAAATGGGTAAAACTCTTTCCAACTATATTTGTACTTTACAAGATTATTGCCTAATTGCAGGTGTTGACCCCAAATTGTCTGGACAAAGCCTAAAAGTAATAGCAGAATCTGCACCAGACACCAAAATCTTTGCATCCATAAATGATGCTCTAACAAATGTTAAAGCAGATATAGTAGTAGATTTTACAGCTCCATCTGTAGTTGTTGGTAATGCAAAAGATTGTTTAAATCATAAAACTCCAATTTTGATAGGAACCACAGGAATTTCTCAAGAAGACCAGTATATGCTGGATGAATTAGCAAAGAAAAACAACACATCTATCATGATTGTTCCAAATTTTGCTATAGGCGCAATATTAATGATGAATTTTGCTAAATTTGCGGCAAAATATATGAAAGCAGCAGAAATAATAGAATTGCACCATGACCAAAAAGTAGATAAACCCTCTGGAACAGCCATAAAAACTAGAAAAGGAATGTTAGAAGCTACCAACAAAATTAACGAAGAAAAAGATTCAAATATAATTCCGATACATTCAGTTCGTTTACCTGGATTAGTAGCACATCAAGAAGTAATTTTAGGCGATTTAGGACAAACGCTCACAATAAGACATGACAGCTACAATAGAGATTCCTTTATGCCTGGCATAAAAATGGCACTAGGAAAAATGGGAACCTTCACAGGTCTCAAGGTTGGCTTAGATTTAGACTAATAAATCAACTAACCCAAAACTCGTCAACCCATCCGTGAGAGCCTTCTTCTATCCAATGATTATTTGTGCGTTCTAGTTTAGAAGGCTCTTCTATAGCTAATTCTGGGTATTTCTCATAGACTAAGGCATTTGATGGTTCGCCTCTAAAACCTGGCACACAAAGCCAATCTGTATAAAAAGCTTTTACACCTAAAATATTTGCCATTTTAGCGAGCCAAGTACCATAGGTTCTACCACCATTCCAGTTTTTAGACCAGACGGTAGTTATAGAAATCTTGTTTTTTAAGAAAATATCAGAAACAATAGACTCATTCTCACAAAGGCAAAAAATAAGTGTAACTGGCTTTTCTTTGCCCCAGACTTTTAACAAATATTTAAAAATCTGCCCAGTAAAAGGCATATTATTGTTTATTTTATTAGGTTCTTTAATAGACTCTAACTGCTCAAAACCAAGAATTTCATACTTGCCATGAATGCCACAGTCATTCAAATCTAAATCTTCTCCAGATTCAAATTCCATATAGAAATTTACGTCAGAGTGAATATAAACTTCTGGTTCGGGATAGTTTTTACTCCAAGATTCTGAAACAGCAGATTCTTGCTTTCGTTCTTCTCTTGGTAAACAACCAGAACAAAAATAATCAATATCGCTTAAATCTGTTCCGCACGAAGGGTAAAAGCAGATACTTTTATAGTTTTTTAATTCGTCTATTAAAGATTTTTTGTCGGACATTTTTAGAAGGGGGCGTTTTCAGAAGCACCTTCAATAAGGCTCTTAATAGGAGCAGGACCAGCTTCGCTAGTAATTAAATCCATTATCCAATTCATATTATCAAGGTTAATAATCAAACCTCTTTTAACACCGAGAGTGACTTTTCCCTTTTTATCAACACTAAGTTTCATTGCACCCAAAGGAGTTTCAATAATGCCGCTTAAAGAATTTATCTGATAATTATTAGGTTCAACTATATTGTAAGATTCATAGTCTTCCATATTTCCAGAAAGTCTAGCTCTGCGTATTTCCTTATCTTTAGGATTTTCAACTACAATAGTTTTCATTATATTCAGTCTGCTCTTAACCAGTTCCATACATTCATTATCAAATTCAACTCTTTCAACATGTTCGCCTGTTGCAGCAGAAAGAGCCATTTCGATAAGTTTTGCTGGTCCTGGTTTGCCAAAGAGATATATTCTTTCTGGGGAAATAATAAATTCTACGCTTTCAATTCGCTTAAATTCTTCTTTGGTAGTTATTCCATCTTTAAAATACTCAACATTGAAAGAAGCTAAGTTTGAATAGAAACCTCTAATAACACCTCTATCACAATCGCAATCGTGGAAACCTGGTGTTCCAGCTTCTATATCAAAAATATCACCTTTATCCATAATGGTTTTAAAAGTAGTTTCAATATCATCTATTTTTAAAGTAAGGCATTTAAAAGAAAGCGAAGCACCTATAACTTCAATTTCATCAATAAGCATATTTTCCCTCCAAAGGTTAAGAATAAATATCATATTTTAGATTTTGTGGCAAATTAGATTTTTTTGTATTTTAAAGATGCTCCCCTACTTTATTCCCTCTCAGAGATGGCAATAGAAATCATCATCCATGACTTACAATTTATCTTCAACTTTCAACTTTTATCTTTCCATTCTCAAATTACAATTTTCAATTTTCTCTCTTGTACAAAAAAAAATAATGTGTTACTTTTTAGATTGAGTTAAGCGAAGGAGAGAAAATAATGCAGTATATGCCTCTCTTTGTGAAAATGCTTGGCAGGAAAGTTCTTTTTATTGGCGGTGGGAAGGTTGCTTTACGCAAGGCACGTCAATTTGCTGAAGCTGGTGCACAAATTCATGTGATTGCACCAGAAATAGAAGAAGAATTCTCTAATTTGCCAAAAACTACTACTGAAATCAGAAAGGCTGTTCTAGAAGACATTTCAGATGATTATTTCGCAGTTATATTTGCCTCTTCCGACAAAGAAACTAACGAAAGGTTATCGAAAATCTGCCAAAAAAAGCGTATAATGTCAGATAGGTGTGATGAACATACTAAAAGTGATTTTATCACAGGAAGCATTACTACAAGTGGGAGCATAATCAATTCTACGATTTCTGGTGGAATACCTGCGTTAACCAGATATATTAACCAAGAAATTAAAGCATTATTTACTCCAGAGTTAATAATGCTTAATGAGCTTCTAATTGAGTTACGACCTCAAATTATAGCTTCAGAAAAGCTTAACAGCACATACCTTAACTCATTGGTGAATAAAAACATATTAGAAAGAATAAAAAAAGAAGGAATTGATTCATTAAAACAGGAGATAATAGCGTGTCTTTAATAGTTTTTGGTCTAAATCACAAATCCGCTCCAATTGCAATAAGAGAAAAACTTGCACATTTAAATGAAATGACTATACCAGAAGTTGATGGTTACACATTAGAAGTAGTGCCTCTCTGCACTTGCAACAGAGTAGAACTTTATTATTCCGGACCAGAAAAAGACGCTAGAGTAAGTTTTAATGAATTGTTAGCCAGAAAGAATCTTAAATACGATAATTTAAAAGAATATTTCTACGAATTTAAAGAAAAAGATTGTGTTCAACACCTATTCAATGTAGCTTCTGGCTTGGATTCTATGATATTAGGTGAAAACCAGATTCTCCACCAGATAAAAAATTCATACAAAGAAGCTGTTAATAAAAACTTAGTAAATAAGCAATTGCATAGCCTTTTCCAAAAGACTTTAGAAGTCGGTAAAAAAGTAAGAAGTCTTACAGAAATTTCTGGTAATCACGTTTCAATAGCTTCTACTGCAGTAGACCTTGCAAAAAATCTTTTTGGTCCTTTAAATTCTTCTAAAGCCTTGATTTTAGGGGCTGGGGAAATGGCTAGCCTTGTTGCAGTTCATTTGCATGAAAACGGTGTTGAAAAAATGTTTTTCATTAATCGAACAGAATCAAAAGCTGCCGATTTAGCAAAAAAGTTTGGTGGAATCGCTTTTTCTTATGACTATTTAGAAGATTTGCTTGCTGACTGCGATATAGTAATTTCATCAACATCTTCATCAGAAGCTATTATAAGCAAAGCTATGATGGAAAAAGCCATAAAGCAAAGAAAAGACAGAGCAATTTTTGCAATTGATATAGCTGTTCCAAGAGATATAGAACCAGATTGCAGAGAAATAGAAAACGTCTTTTTATATGATGTAGATGATTTAAAGAACGTTGTTAACGATAGTTTTAGTCATAGACGAGCAGAAGCCAAAAAGGCTGAAAGCATAATATACAGCGAAGTAAATGAGTTTATGGATTTTATGCGAGAACTTCTAGTTGTTCCACATATTAAAAAGTTGAAAGAAAGAGCTAAATTACAGTGCACTAATGAATTAGAAAAGTTCTTCAATCAACATCCAGAATTGACTCCCGAGTTAAGAGAAGCCTGCGAAGAATATAGCAGACAAATGGCTGCAAAATGGCTTCACGAACAAATCACAAATTTAAAATCTCAGGGAGCTTCTCGTTCAGAAAACTTAGATAATCTTAGTCTTAATCTTGATTTAAATCCTGTAAAAGTATCAAAATATTTAAAACATAGCCCAATGTATTTTGCTGCTAAGCAACAAAGAAGAACAGGAACCGCATGAAACTCAAGTATGGAACTAGAGGAAGCAAATTAGCTCTTCATCAAACAAGATACGCTATTGGTATTTTAAAAAAAGCCTCAAAAGAAACTGAGTTTGAAGAAGTAATAATAAAAACCCTTGGCGATAAAGTTACAGGTTTGCCTCTTTTTAAAGTTGGTGGACAAGGCTTATTTATAAAAGAAATAGAACAAGCTTTGTTAGAAAAACGCATAGACATTGCTGTGCATAGCTTAAAAGATGTTCCAAGCAAAGTTGCAGATGGTTTAACTATAGTAGCAGTGGGTTGTCAAGAGGATCCTCGAGATTGCTTTATTTCAAAAAAATATAAATCTTTTGAAGAAATGCCTGTTGAAGCCGTTATTGGAACATCTAGTCTGCGTAGACGCTCGCAACTAAGTGTATTAAAACCAAAAGCAAAGTTTTCAGATTTCAGAGGCAATTTAGATACTCGATTAAAAAAACTTGAAAATGGTGAAGTAGACGCAATTATTTTAGCTGCTGCTGGCATTAGTCGTTTTGGTTGGCAGGAAAAAATCACTCATTATTTTAGAATAGATGATTTAACTCCTGCTGCTGGTCAAGGTTTGCTTGCTATTGAATGTAGAAAGGAAGACGCGGATAAGCTCAAACCAATTTTGGCTGAATTTATTGATGAAAACGCTATGTTGCGTTGTAGAGCTGAAAGAACATTCTTGGAAATACTTCAAGGTGGCTGTCAAACCCCAATGGCTATTTATGCTGAAGTATCAAAAGAAGATTTGATTCTTCATTCGTTCATTGGCTCGCCAGATGGAGCTGATACAATAAGAAACCTACATATAGGCAATAAAAACAAGCCTGAAGAACTTGGCAAAGAAGCAGCCGAAGCAATACTAGAAATGGGTGGGGAAAGACTTTTGAAAGGTGAAAATTGAAAATTGAAAGCTGAAAGTGGTGGGTGATAGGTGATAAGTGGTGGGTGGTATATAAGAGTATGTCCGAAAACTAAATTTTTTCATTAAATTTTAACTGGATCGCCACGGTTCTTTCAGAACCTCGCGATGACGTTAATTCCCTCTGATTCCAGCCATATCAGTCATTGCGAGGCTTCAAAGAAGCCGTGGCAATCCAGAACCTGAAAGTTGATAGGAAGTAGTTATTGTTGTTGGTAGTCATTGTTGAAAAAGCTATAAGTTATAAGACCTAAGCTACAAGCCAGAAAAAGTCATTATTAAAATGAGTGGCTTATAGCTTAAAACATAAGGCTTTTAGCTTATACTAAAACAACAAAAAAAAAGCCGTAAGTATTAATATAACACTTACGGCTTCTTTTTTGTTATTTAAGCTATCTGACCTTCAACTTTATAGACAATCTGATATGGTTCTTTGTTTTCAACGCAGCGTTCGTGAATTATAACTTTTGCTACAGAATTATCTGAAGGAATTTCATACATAAGGTCAAGCATGAGTTCTTCGATTATTCTTCTTAAACCACGAGCACCAGTATTCTGTTCAATAGCCTTTTTAGCTATAGCAGAAAGAGCTTTTGGAGTAATTTCCAGGTCTACTCCTTCCATCTTCATAAGTCTAGCATACTGCTTAACCAAAGCATCTTTTGGTTCTGTTAGAATCTTTACCAAATCAGCTTCGCGAAGATTATCGAAAGTAGCTAAGACTGGGACACGACCAATAAATTCAGGTATCAAACCAAAACGAAGCAAATCGCCTGGCATAATATCTTTTAATAGATCGCCAATCTTTCTTTCACTCTTAAGAACAGGAGTTGAACCAAAGCCCATAGTCTTTTTAGCGGTTCTAGCTTCAATTATTTTTTCTACTCCCTCAAAGGCTCCGCCTAATAAGAAGAGAATATTTTTAGTATTTAGCTGAATAAATTCCTGATGTGGGTGTTTACGCCCACCCTGTGGAGGAACCTGAGCTATTTTACCTTCAAGAAGTTTAAGCAGTGCCTGCTGAACCCCTTCACCTGAAACGTCACGCGTAATAGAGACATTCTCGCTCTTTCGAGCAATTTTATCGATTTCGTCGATATAAACGATACCACGCTCAGCTTTTTGAACATCGTAATCTGCTGCACGAAGCAAATTTAAAAGAATACTTTCAACGTCATCACCGACATAACCAGCCTCAGTAAGAGTTGTTGCGTCAGCGATACAGAAAGGAACATTCAAAAGCTTCGCTAAACTTTGAGCAAGATGAGTTTTGCCAGAACCTGTTGGTCCTATTAAAAGAACATTTGATTTCTGAACTTCAACGTCATCTTTGTGTTCATCACCAAGTGCCAAACGTTTGTAATGATTGTATACAGCAACAGATAGAATCTTTTTGGCTCTCTCCTGACCAACAACATATTGGTCGAGAACCTTGACAATATCTTTAGGCTTTAATGTGTTTTCCATTGCTTGAGGACGATCTTCATCAAGTTCCTCAAGAATTATATCATTACATAAACCTATACATTCATCACAGATGTATACATCAGGTCCGGCAACTAATTTGCGAACCTGATCTTGTCCTTTTCCGCAGAAGGAACAGTGAAATTGCGGGGTCTTAGAAAGCATGCTTACTCCTCAGTCGGTTTTGCTACTACATTCCGCTGAACAACTTCATCTATAAGACCGTATTCCTTAGCTTCCTTGGCAGACATAAAGAAGTCACGATCTGTGTCTTTCTTTATCTGCTTCAAAGGTTGACCAGTGTGTTCGGCCAAGATGTGGTTCAACGAATCTTTCATTCGCAGAATTTCCTGAGCCTGAATTTCGATATCACTAGCCTGTCCCTGTGCTCCACCTAATGGTTGATGAATCATGATTCTTGAATTAGGTAGTGCATAACGTTTGCCTTTAGTCCCAGCTGCCAGTAGGAATGCACCCATACTAGCTGCCTGACCAATGCAGATTGTGCTTACATCTGGCTTGATGTATTGCATCGTGTCGTAAATAGCCATACCAGCTGTAACAACACCTCCAGGGCTATTAATATAGATGGAGATATCTTTTTCAGGATCTTCGGATTCCAAAAACAGAAGCTGAGCTACAACAACATCGGCTACACCGTCATCTATTCCACCGCCCAAAAAGATAATTCTATCCTTTAATAGACGTGAATAGATGTCGAAAGCGCGTTCCCCACGGCTACTTTGTTCAATAACTATAGGAACCATTGTCACGCTTCATCATCCTCCTTGTTTTCGTCAGCTTCTTTTACCATATCGTATTTTACTTCATTATTTTTTAGTATAAAGTCACGAATTTTTTGACTTCTTAAAGAAAATTTTACATTTTCTTCGCCATCATTTTGTGCGAGGGTTTCAAGAAGCTTTTCAACTGGCATATTATATTCTTTTGCACGTTTTTCAATTTCTTCACGATAATCAGCATCAGTTACTTCGATATTTTCTCTTTCACCAATAGCATCAATGATAAGCATCATCTTAGTCTGGCGAAGAGCTCTTTCTCTGAAGCTTTCACGGAATTCGTGAACATCCTTGCCTGAATTGCGGAGGTAATCTTGAATAGTAGTGCCAAACTGTCTCCAACGACGATCTAAGCCCTGAATAAAGAAATCTATGGTGCTCTGAATCATTGCTTCTGGAACATCAAATTTATATTCTTCGATAATCTTGCTAAGAATATCATCAAAAGCACGTTCTTCAGCATCAAATTTAGAACGTTCTTCAAGGTCTTCACGAATACGAACCTTAAGAGCTTCAACATCTTTATAATCACCAAGTCTCTGAGCAAATTCGTCGTTAAGTTCAGGAAGAGTTGGTCTTGAAATACGAGTAAGAGTTACTTTATATTCTAAAGTCTTACCATAGTATTTGGAATCTTTCTGGCTTTCATCTTCGTTTTTGCGCTGGGTTGTGCGGCTTTCACCAATTTTCATACCTTCGCAGAAAGCAAAGAGTTTGTCGTCTTTCAAAAGTTTGTGAGTCATTTTGTCATCAGAAAGTTCTTCTTCTGGTTCACCTTCACAAGTTACTTCTAGTTTAGCAGAGAAGTAATCGCCAACAGTCAATTCACCATCTTCAATAGCTTCAGTTTTGCTCTGCTGTTCGCGAACCTGTTCAATAACTTTGTCAACACTTTCTTCATCAACTATTTCACGCTGAACCTGTGTAGACATTCCTTTATAATTAAATTCACCAAGTTTTGGTCTTACTTCAAACTGTATTTTGAATTTATAAGGTTCATTTTCTTTTAAATTTGATTCTACTAGTTCGAAACGACCTACAGGCTGAAGCTTGTTGTCTTTAATTGCCTGTGCGTAAACTTCTTGAATCAATTCTTCTTCAATCTGGGCTTTAACATATTCTTGTCCCATAGCAGCAGCTATAACATTTCGAGGTGCTTTACCCTGTCTGAAACCAGGTATTCTAATTTGACGTGCTGCACGACTAAAAAAGCTATTATATGCTGCGTTAACTTTTTCTTTTTCGACTTCAACTGTTAAAGCAACTTTATTAGCTTCCAGTTCCTGAACTTGTGTGTTTAACATCGAGAAAACTCCTAAGAGAAAATTTACAAATACAACAATACACTCTGAAAGCGTTCTTTTGTAATAAACAAAGTAAACCCTAACAGAGCCTATTAAGTTGAGTAATTATTATAATTAACTTAAGTAAAAAAGTAAAGAGAAGTTGGAATGAAAAGATATTAAAATTTTTAAATAAAAAAATTGTTGCTAGTTAAAGCAACTATGGTTATAATAATTCTACTTTCCGATTTTGGAGGATTTTGAATGTCAGGTCATAATAAGTGGGCCAAAGTTAAACACGTTAAAGCCAAAGTAGATGCCATCAGAGGACGTGCATTTACAAAAGTTATCAAAGAAATTACAATTGCAGCTAAATTAGGTGGTGGAGACCCCGATTCTAATCCACGTCTAAGAACAGCTCTAGTAGCAGCCAAAGACTGCAATATGCCAAAAGACAATATCGACCGTGCTATTAAAAAAGGTACAGGCGAACTCGAAGGCGTTAACTACGAAGAAGTTATGTATGAAGGCTATGGTGCAAACGGCGTTGCTGTTATGGCCAAATGTCTAACTGATAACACAAACCGCACAGTTGCTGAAGTAAACAAAATATTCAGCAAAGCTGGTGGCAACATGGGTGTTCCAGGTTGCGTATCTTATTTGTTTGAAACCAAGGGTTATTTCTTTGTTCCTAAAGAAGAAAATCCAAATCAGACAGAAGACAGCATGATGGAATTAGTCCTTGATGTAGGTGCTGATGATTTCAAAGAACAAGAAGATGGATTTGAAATTTATTGTGCTCCTGGTGATTTTTATACAGTAAGCCAAGCTTTAGAAGAAAAGGGTGTAAAAACTCAAGACTCTAAGATTATGTCAGTAGCAAAAACAACAGTTGCTGTTACTGGTGATGCTGTTAGCAAAGTTTTGAAATTAGTCGATGCTCTTGAAGATCACGATGACGTTCAAGACGTATATCACAATGCTGAAATATCTGATGAAGATATGGAAAAGGCAATGGAAGCTGAATAAGCTTATTGGTTTAACTTGTTAAAAAAGAGGGTTCTATTCTTAGAATCCTCTTTTTATTTTATGGATTCCAGGGTTCTTTCAGAACCCTCGCAATGATTTAAAAATTTACTCTATATTAGGGGAAAAAATGATTGATTTTGTTAGCGGAACCTTATTTACAAAAGAACCACTTAGAGTAGTTATAAATAACCATGGAATAGGGATCGAACTATTAGTTCCACTATCCACAAGTAAAAGTCTTCCAGAAAAAGGGAAAGAAATAACTCTTTTAACCTATCTTCACTGGAGGCAAGAAGATAGTCCTTTATTATTTGGTTTTTATACAGAAGACGAAAGAGAAATCTTTAAACTATTGGTTGGGGTCAACAAAGTTGGACCCAAAATGGCTATTAATGTTATGTCTGCCGTTGAACCAGAAGCTTTTGCTACCATGATTCTTTCAGAAGATGTTGCAAGACTAACTTCATTGAAAGGGGTAGGCCCCAAACTTGCTTCAAGACTTGTTATAGAATTAAAAGATAAAATATCTAAACTAGGCATTGGTGCTTCTAAAATAGAAGAGCCACAAGAAGAGTCAAAGGTAATTCCATTTGAATCTGATGTTAGAGAAGCATTAGAAAACCTTGGATATACTTCTAAGGAAATTACACAAGGAATTAGAAGAATTGCACCTATTGTTTCTTCAGATGCTTCTATTGAAGATATTATCAGTCAAATTCTTCAAAGTCTCAATTAAGCTACTTTATAATTCTTATCTAATATTCTAAATTACTAAGAATAGTCTAAAACAAAAAACCTCGCATAAGCGAGGTTTTTTGTTTCTAGATTACCTTTTTATTCCAGCCAATTTTCTTTATTAGATCTAATTACCTGAATACGATTTGGACAACCATTATGACCTTCTTCAAGAATCATTAATCCACCATAATAATCTTTACCACGACCTGTTACATAATACATAATTGATTTTGGATTCTTAACTTTACCAGCTCTTTCATAGTAGTTAGTTGCATCTGTAAATTTAGCAAATGATGTTAATGGGGTAGCACTAGTATTATTAACAGCATATAAAGTTATAGCATCATCAACTTCAGCAGCACCTGATTCGCTTAGAGAGAACATATAATCTTTATTTGTTGTACAAACATCTATAGGAAGTGTAGCAACAATAGAAGTAGGCTTTCCAAAACCAGAATTTATTTTTATTAATCTATTATTATTAGTATCTGTTATAAATAATTTTTCACTAAGATCCAATTTACTTAAATATCTAAGCTTTGAATATGGTGAAATGTTTAATACTTGACTATCCAAGTTATACAATGGTGCAACGATTTCTTCCCCAACTACTTTTATTCGTTTATTGTTGTAAGCAGCAATTGCACCTCCGTTATAACCATTCCAGCCATAGAGAAGCATAGCACCAGCACTATTTTCGCTTTCATTGCTATAAGTCATAGATAGAATTTTTTGTGGATAATATATATCTAAGCCAGGGTAACCACAAGTATCAAAAGTATCAGTCAAATCGTCATAGTTTCCTCTGTCTGAATTGAATGATAAATATCTCTTGTTTTCTGTTGGTTTATCTGAAGAAGTAATATCTACAACAGTAAAGGTTGCTATCCATTCTTGTTGTGGTTTATCTAACTCTTCATTAGCTCCGGTATATTCAACATAATCTGCATCTATAAGTGGGTCTGCAGTAGGCATTACACTAACTCTCTTATGAAGGGTATTAGCTATAAGCATGAAATGATTTTTATCACTTTGTAAAACCGCAAGAATATCTGGAGTTTCTGTAGCAACAACTTTATTTTTAGTTTCACCCTCAGTAGAATCTTTTCCTAATATATAAGCAGGAATAATCCCAGGAACTATATATTCTAGGTTTACAGTTTCGTTCTGGTCTAACTGCCAACTTTCAATATATGGAGTGTCGGTCCCAAACTGGACGTAGAAGAGTCCACTGTTTTCTCTATTATAAAGAACAGTTCCAGTTTTACCATCCTCAGCACTTTTACAATTTTCTAAATTATATGAAGTGCTATTCCATACATAGAAATCAGCAGAATATGTAGCTACACACATATGGTTATAAACTGTATTATCGCCATTTTTTGAATATCTACCATAGTTTTTATCATGACATTCAACATTAACAGTATTTGCACCAATATTAAATCTTCCTGTAATATTAGCACCTGTTTTTGTTATAGTAGATCCAGAATAATCAGTATATTTCCAAGTAATCGAGGCTCCATCTAATATTCCATCTTCAGTATCTGTAGCGATTACAGTAAAATCTAATAACATACTTGAATAAGTTACCAAAAATACTGGGGTATCAGTTCCAACAGTAGTATATTGTTGCTGCTTATAGAATTCTGCATACCCTTCGTTTTCTGTATCATTATCACTTTCTTGAGGTACCATTATCTTAACTTTTCTATCTGTTCCCTCAACAACCACGTTAAATGCTGGCAAAGTATTAACAAGTACGTCTACAGTTGCAGTAGCAGCTTTACCATACTGGTCTGTTGCACAGACTTCTACACGTTTTGCACCTTCAGAAAGTGGAGTAGGATTGTCTTTTGTAATTTCACTCCATTTAACTATAACTGTTTTTTCTTTAGCACCAGCCATATAAACAGGAGGTTTTCCTTCTTCTGACTTTTCACTATGTGATGTAAATATTATTGGTTCTTTAGTTTCATCAGGTTCACAATCATCTTTTAATTCAGTAATAGTCCACTTTAAACCAATTTTTTCATTTGGATCATCTTCTTTTAAAGTAATTGTGAAGGTAGCATCGGAATTTGTATCAAAACGAATAGTATCGCTAGATGCATTAATAAACTCAATTTTAGGAGTGCTATTTATAAATATTATGATTGAATTAGAAGCAACAATACCGTTTTCAGCATTTTCTCCTGTTAATCTAATAGTATGAGTACCAAAATTGGTCGCACCAGTTATTGAATAACCATTCAAAATATAACCCATAAATGAGTCTTGCAAACCAGCAGATATTGAATTAAATTTTCCTGGAGCATAAGTATTATCTGCTTGCTTTTCCCAAAGACTATCTTCCCATTTCCAAATCATAGTATCTGTCGCTTTTGAAGATCCACCGCTCATAGAGAATTTTTGATCAGCTTCAAAAGTTAGAATTGTATTTTCGTATTCAGAATCAGATGGCAACAATAATTTTTCAAGATCACCAAAACTAAATGGAGGCTGGTTGTTATAATAAGCCCCACTAGCTACAATAAATCTTGCTATTTCATGGGGTTCAGTAATATAGGTATGAATTATATTGCTTTCAGTTGTCAATCCCATAGTATCTGTAGCTATAGCTCTAAAGTATAAGTCAGAACCAATAGTATTCATAAGATACTCTGCATCAGCATCTAGTTTTGAAGTTATTGTATTTGTTACTACTTCATTAGAACAACTTGCAATTGAATCAGTAACAGGAACTGGCAAAGAAAAAGATGGATTATTGGCAACATACCACTGAATACCAGGAGCACTAACATCATCTTTTGCTTTTACATAAACTTCAACCTTTTCTGTTGGAACATAACTGATCTTAGTAGAAGTAGCTATATCAAATGTAGGAGCAGTATTAACAAAGAATTTGTAAGTCGAAGTTGCAGAATAAACTTCTTTAGAATCTGAAACTTTAAGAGTTACAATATTTGTTCCTGTAGCTGTAAGAGGACATTCAAACAATGGAACTGTTGGCTTTTTATTTCCATTAAGAGTCCAATTTGAATTATTCTGTAAAGTAGACAAATCAGTTTCTAAATCAGTACAACTTGCAGTAAAGGAAATCTTTTCTGATGTAGAATAAGTAAATACATCTAATACTTCACTACCATTATCATATTTGTAAGTTGTTGTTGGAGACATTCTACCATTAACTAATTCGTTACCATTGCATAGAATATCTGCCAATGGTGTAGCATTAACTCTAAATTCCTTTGTACCTTCACCAGTAATTTCTCCAGCTAAATCTGTAGAAATCATTTTTACAATATAATCACCAACAGGAGATCCTGCAGTAACATTAAATATTGCTGTATTTGATGCATTATTTAACGGAACAAAGTTATCATCATTTGGTCCTTTAATTTCCCACTTAAAATGACTAGGATCTATAGAAACTCCTTTATTCAAATCCATAGCAGAACCTGTAAATGTAATAGATTCATTAGGTTTCAATAATGGAACACCACTAGGAGCATTAACATTTGGACTGCTACTAGCTACTACATCAATAGTAATTTCTGGTGCCTTTTTATTAGGATCTGGTATAATATTTATAGTGAAAGTTGCAGAAACCGAAAGATTATATGGGTCTCTAATAGTACAATTAATATAGGTTTCTGTTGGATTATTCAAATATGGTGCACGCCAAGTTGCCGAAGCCATATTACCATTTACATAAGTCCGCAATAGAGAGCCTTTCTTTGATGTCCAAGCAAAAGTAACTTTTTCATTTTCTGGATCTTTAGCAACCAAAGTAAGGGTTTGTTCTGTTCCACTCCTAACCTCTATTGTGCCGACTGGATCTTGATTTTCAATTATAGGGGGATTGTTAGGTTCACTAGCCCTAACATTAACTGTTCTAGTTAAAGAATTTGTATTGCCTTTAGGATCTCTAACTTCAAAATCTAATTTGTAAGAAATTGCCTTTGATTCAGATGCCGTTCTCCAGGTCCAAGTATTAACACTACTTTTTGAAAGATTAATTGAAGCGGAGGCACTTATTGGGGTTATATTCAAGAAATATGTAAGAGCATCTCCATCTGTATCTGTAGCAATAGAAGTTATAGTATAGGTTCTATTGCCATAGAGAGTTTCAGGATAAATGCTAGTGCTAAGAATTGTTGGAATAGTATTCTGGTGGTAATTACCAGTACCTATTTTAAGATTTAGTTTAGCTCTTGCACTTAAGTTGGTATATTTTTCTTTTACTTCAACAGTAATAGTAGCAGTACAATCTTCATCAGGAGCATTCCAATAATAAATACTTGTATAATCAGAACCTTTTAGATATTCTTCAACTTTTTCCAAATCATTAGTACTAACTTTTGGAGAAGTGCAGCTTTCTATATACCATTTAAATTCTAATTCATCATTATTAGCATCTTGGGCAACAGCAGTTAAAGTAACAGTAGATCTAAGATTATATGTATCTCTTTTTGAGCTAACAGTAACTGTAGGAGGAACATTTGTGCTAGTAGTTTCTACAGCAGAAAAATCATAATATGCAGGATTTGTTTCAAATACAACCGGGGTGGGGTTTTCTTTATAATTTATGGCATTAACTATTAAATCTGCAGTTGTGCCTTCTGGCATCTTGGGGGTAGTAAATTCACCAGTAAAGGGATTAACTTCTATAGTTTGTCCCCAAAGAGAAATTGTTGGGGTTGGAGTAATCAATTGTTTTTTAATATTTGTTACTTTACCAGTAATAGCTATAGTGCCTTCAACGGCTTTAAGTTGTTCATTAAGCTCTTTTACTGGTTCAGTATTAGTAAGTTCAACAGGTTGAGAAGAACGAACTATATAATTTCCTCCCATAGAGTCACTATGTCTAAAGACAATATAGTGCTTACCAGGTTTAAGGTTTCTAATAACATATCTATTTTTTTCTTGATCAACATCAGCATAATTAGTTGGAGCAGCTTCGGAATAGATTAGGATTCCAGCTTGTAAACCCGGAACATTAGCAGCTCTTGATGTTGCATTAACATTAGAAGATGAAGTTCCTAAGACATAAGAACCTGTAATTGAATATTCAATATCAGGAATTCTATCAGAAGTTGCTGAACCGCAACCATAGAAAAGTGCAGCACCAATCAGTGCCAAAACAAGCAAAAAAACACTCAAATTGCGGTTATTTTCCGCCATAATAATTTGCCCCCACGGATACTATAATATTATATTTGTGCACTATTATCTCTTGAATTAGGTTTTATTGTCAATAGTTCAAGGAAAAATTTTTATAATTTTTATAACTTTTTCAAAATTTTCATTTATATGTATTTTATTTATAAATTCTAACCTCATACATCACTCATACCACTTATCACTTATCACTTACCACCTACCACTTACCACCTATCACTTACCACCTATCACTTACCACCTACCACTTACCACCTATCACTTACCACTTACCACCTATCACTTACCACCTACCACTTACCACCTACCACTTACCACCTATCACTTACCACCTACCACCTACCACCTACCACCTATCACCTACCACCTATCAGCTTATTCAGATATACCTTCTTTTGTAATTGTATTATAAATAACACGCTTACCTTTTAGAGTGCGTCTTTCTTTTTGATTTGTTTCGGGATTTAATTCCCAGGTATTGATTATTGCATTGCCGCTAGCACTACTTAAAACAGCCAAAGAACGCTTTCTCAAATAATCAAGACGATTTCCCATACCATCGCTTGGATTTTCACCTTCGGGTTCATAAATCTTAACATTTCCGGAAAAAATCAAACGTTCACTATCTTCTTTGCCAATCAAATCATCTGCAGTAATAATAACCCTAGAATGAGTAGCCAAATCCCAAGTTGTTTCGTCAATGCTTACTACAACAGTATCAGATGCACTTAAAAAGCCATCATCTTTTCTTATAAAAATATTTTTAGCAGAAATATTCATTTCTCTAAGAACTCTGGTTTCTATTATGCTTTCTTTTCTATGAAGATTTGGTCTTAGTGTTGCAAGCATCCACTGAGGTTTATTTGAAAGTAAAGCTTTATTACAGGTTAAAATATCATTTAATCTTGTAGCTTTAACACGACCAAGTAAAGTAACTATACCATCTTTTGCAGTCAACGAATCAGCAAGAATTACAGCATCAGGTTTTTCTTTTTTTATAATAAAAGTATCGGAAGCAGGAATAAAATCTTCCGGCACCAAAGGCTCATTTGCAGCAAAAAGAGAAATGACGCATATTCCAGAGATAAATATTAGAAAGATAATTTTTTTCATAGGAAATATTATAACTATATATAAGGTATAGATACAACGAATTATTTTTTTCTACGAGCAGAAGAACTAGGAATATTTAGTTCTATTCTATATTTTGCAACAGTTCTTCGTGCTAATTCTATGCCTTCTTTAGCAAGCATATCGACAATAGTGTTATCAGATAAAGGTTTCGATGGGTCTTCCGATTTAACGATATCACTAATTCGCTGTTTTACAGCAATAGTTGAAACATCGTCACCAGATTGAGTTCTAGCTGCACCAGAAAAGAAAAATTTTAACTCAAATAACCCTCTTGGTGTCTGAGCATATTTACCATTTGTGGCTCTACTAACAGTTGATTCGTGAACTCCAGCCATAGTAGCGACATCTTGGAGAGTTAAAGGCTTTAAGTGTAAAATTCCGAAATCAAAAAAATCTCTCTGTATTTCGCAAATTGCCTTAGTTACGTTGAGAATGGTTTCTTTTCTTTTATCTACATATTTAAGAAAAGAACGAGCAGATTCCAATCTATTTTTTATAAAGTCACTAGTTTCTTTTTGAGTCTTATCAAGAGTTTTCAAAGCTTCTTTATATGCAGGATTAATTCTTAATTTTGGAATATCTGACTCGTTTACTGTAACAACGTATTCATCATCAACTTTTTCTATAAATACTTCAGGAGTTACGAAAATTTGTTCTTCTGAAGAAGCAAATGAAGCTCCTGGTCTAGGCTCAAAACTTTTTATTGTATCTATAACATCTTTAACTTCTTCAATAGAGTAACCAGTTGCTTTAACTATATTACTAATCTTATTCTGTGCAATATCTTCAAGATGATTTGAAATAATTTTAATTACAGCATCATCATCGTAGCCTTCGTCTTTAGCCTGAATCAAAAGGCATTCTTTAAGATCGAAAGCCCCTACCCCTGTAGGCTCCATAGATTGAATACCTTTACGGACATTGGTAACTATTGATATATCTATTTTTAGCAACTCTGCTATTTGTTCATCTGAAGTTCTCAAATAACCGTTATTATCAATAAGACCTATCATGTATTCGGCTATTTTTTGTTCTGTAGGATTCAGATTTATTTCACTTAATTGATGAGTTAAATGTTCTTTTAATGTTGTTTTTTTAGAAACAAAGTTTTCAAAGGAATTTTCTTCGTCATTATTATATGAATTAGGAGAAGCTTTAATTTCTGTGTTTTCAGCATCTTCTAAATATTTTTGCCAATCGATTCCGTAATCATTACGACTTTCTTCTTGAAATTCTACAGAGGATATACTTCCATCAGTGGGTAGTTGTTCTTCAAGTTTTTCTAAAGGCAATTCATTTGGAGTTTCAGCACTTTCATCTAATTCTACAACTGGATTTGATTCTAAAACTTCCTGAATCTGACTCTTTAATTCAACACTATTTAACTGCAAAATTTTTATTGCAAGTTGCATTTCTGGAGTCATTTTCAAGGTTTGAGTCAGTTTTTGCGACAAACCCAATCTCATAGAACTATCCATATATGTTGACTTATCCTTATTCCTTGATTTCTTTCATTCACTATTATAGGTATTATAAGGTATTTAAAATGTATATGCAAGTTTGAAATAATTTGTAATTAGAAGTTTGCAAAGAGGAATTAAGTGTAAAAAAAATTTTTTTATGCTTTTCCCTTTTTTCTTATAAAATGTACGTTGCAAAACCATTCAAAATACTGTATAACATTATACCGAATTAAATTCAAAGAAGTACTGTAGGAGAAAAGCATGAAACTTTATACTACCGACAAAATCCGCAACGTTGCTATAGTTGGTCATGGTGGAACAGGTAAAACCACACTTGCCGAAGCAATGTTATTCCATACTGGTGCAAACAACCGTCTTGGCAAAGTAGATGATGATAGTTCTATAATGAATTATGATCCTGAAGAAATTAAACGTAAAGCAACCGTTAATACTTCTTTAGCAGCTATTGAATATAAAGATTGTAAAATCAACGTTCTTGATGCTCCTGGTTTTGATGATTTCTTGGGTGAAGTATACAAAATAGCCGGTGCAGTTGATATGGCTATAGTTACCGTAAATGCACAGTCTGGTGTTGAAGTTG
>CAMJNS010000011.1 GCA_946407375.1 uncultured bacterium | reverse complement strand
AAAATTTAAATTTAAAAATAAAACTTTTTGTGTCTACTTTTCTTGACTAGTACAACTTGAGTTAAAATTTTCCATAAAACTTGTAAATTCTTGTTGAATTTTTATCCTAAAACTTGTAAATTCTAATATATAATTTGTCCTAAAACTTGTAACTAAAGTCGGGAAACTCTAATGGAACGCCTAAAAGAGAAAGATATCATTAAATGGTATAAGAGCAAAAGAAGAAAACCTCTTGTTGTGTGGGGTGCAAGACAGACTGGCAAAACCTATCTAGTTAAAGACCTGTTTGCGCAAAAGCACTTTAAAGATTTTCTATATATAGATTTAAAAAGAGACAACGATGCAAAGGCTTTCTTTTCGACAACCTCTAACCCTGATGAGTATTTAACTTATATTGAAACTCGTTATGGGAAAAAGATTTCCAACGAGTTGCCTCTGATTTTTGACGAAGTTCAAATTTGCCAAGAAGTATTATCTTCATTGAAATATTTCTGCCAGGATTATCCACAATTACCTGTAATTGCAACTGGTTCTCTGGTTAGGCTTTCAATAAGACAGCACGAGAATAAAGAATCAAATGATTTCCTTTTTCCAGTTGGTAAAATAGACTCTATGAACCTTTTTCCAATGGGATTTGAAGAATATCTTTTAAACACGAATAAAACATTATTAAAAATAATAAAAAATGCTTATATTAATAAAATTCCATTAAGGTCTTATGAGCACGAATTGGCCTTAGATGCATTGCATGAGTTTTTAACCATAGGCGGTTTGCCAGAAGCCTTAAATATTTTTATTGAAGAAAAATCTTATGTTGAAGCTACAAAGGTGATAAAAGAAGTCTATGCTAATTACCTTGCAGATATGGATACCTACAATATTTCCAATGAAACAATATTGAAAACTAGAAATATTTACAAAAATATTTTTTCTCAATTAAATAAAGAAAATAAGAATTTTAAAATATCTTTGTTGGAAAAGGGCAAATCTAATAGAGACTACTTTAATGCTTATCTGTGGCTTGAATTATCCAATGTGATTTATCGAAGTAAAATTAAAACAGGAAAAGTTACCTTACCATTAATAGAAGAGACTAACGGTTTATTCCGAATGTATCTTGCAGATGAAGGAATGTTTACTTATCAGAGCCAAGTTAGTCAATCTGATTTTTTTGTAAAAGATAAACGTAACACTTTATCAGGTGTTTTTTATGAAAATTATGTTGCAGATGAATTTGTTATGAAAGGTATTCCTTTGTTTTACTGGACAGGGAAGAACGATCACGAATTTGAATTTTTACTTTATAACGATGGTAAAATTCTTCCCGTTGATGTAAAAAAAGACAAAGGCAAACTAAATTCATTAGATGAATTTAGAAGTTATAACCCTAAAAGCACGGCAATTAAAATTTCATCTTCCAATTATGGTTACAATAAGGAACGCGATATTCTGACCATTCCACTCTATGAAGTTTTCCTGCTTGCTGACGATATAGCTGCAAATAAACCAATTATTTAAGTTTACTTATTGATACTTGGATGATTTTGACGATTTTTTTAAAATTTTGATACTCAAAAGCATTGTATAAAAATTTCGTGTCCGAAAAGACACAACTTAATTTACCTAGGGCATTAAAAACGCCCTAGGTATAGACACTAATAATAACGCGTCCACAAAGGACGTTGTCCGAAAACTAGGTTTTCACATTAAAGTTTTACTGGATCGCCACGGTTCTTTCAGAACCTCGCGATGACGCATATATACTCTTAAGCCAGTCATAATCGTCATCGCGAGCAATAGCGAAGCGTTGCTGAAAGCAAAACAAAGTCCATCCAGAAAAACAAAATCATATAATTAGGTTGTTCTGATTTTATGAGTAATTTGAGTTTTTAGACACCCTCTCGCAATGACGGTTAAATTATAATATATTTTACAATAAAACTTCCCAGTAACCAGCTCGGGCAGAACCAATTCTTTTTATTTTCCCTTCTTTGGATAGTTTTGCTAAAGCTCTTTGAATTGTTCTTATATTTTTCCCTATATCATTTGCTAATTCTTCTCTGGTCTTAGTTGGGTTTTCTTTTAATAAATTCAATACTAATTTATCTGTGTCTATTTTTTTATTCGAAGTTTTATCATTGACATTTGGTGTGACATTTTTATTGTTTTCGTATCTAAAAAATATAAATGAGAATCCACCATTATCAGAACGGTAATCAATTTTTATGTCTGCAAGTTTGCAATAAGCAAATACCTTTTTTAATCCGCTTCCAAAAACTTCTACATCTTTGCTTTTATAAAGAGTATTTAATATGACTTTATTTCTAGGCATAGATTTTAAATGATGATCAGCAAACATTTGTGGCGTTAAATTCGATGGAAATTCACCTGGGTTATAAACTTCTATCTGTGTAGGAGTAATGTCTATTTCGTTTTCTGTAATAGCTCTATAGTCAGCATGGGCAAAGGAATTAACAATAATTTCTCTTAATGCTTCTATAGGTATCTCAGGTTTTTCAATTCTAGATGTGTCACTCCCTTTTTGAACTCTCCAATTTATATGTTCTTTCACATAAGAAAAGCTTTTCCCAATTAAATTATAAATATTGTCTTCTATTCTTGCTATATCAGAGAAATTTATTCGTTCGTCTGTCAGATAAACTGCTAATTTTAAAACAACTGGCTTATTTGAAGAAAATAGATAATAGCCAGCATTTGTAAGTTTTCCGTTTTCATATAGACCTAAGCCAGTAAGAAGTTCTTCTTCGTTGTATTCTAACAATGGGTCAAGTCGACCACATGAGATTGCTTTGGAATAATAATTTTTCAGTGCATTTTTATCTAGCGATTCTAGCCCGTATTTGGTTAAATTGTTTTCCCAATATGAAGAATTGTCTGTAATAGCCATCATTCTTTTCAATTCTTCTGGGGTCATTTCTTCTGTTCTATCGAATACTCTTTTATAGTAACGACCAAATGAGGAATAAGGCTTTTCATTGCCAGAGAAATCAATGCGAATAACCTTTTTGCCATCTATTTCTTCTGTTTTTATTTCTGGAAAAATCATGGGACGGATTGCTTCTTTTATTTTTCTTGCAACATCATCAAGTGTTGATGAACTTATGGTTTGACCTATAACTTCTCCATTTGGTGAAATCCCAAAGAATAAAGTTCCATGACCATGTTTATTAAGCATACTAGCTATATTGTCTACTGCTTTATTTATTTCACCTGTTGTTTTCTTAAACTCAAGTATTTCTGATTCTATTCCAAGATTCATTATAAATATCTCCAACTAGATTAGTGACATAATAACATTTGTCTCTAAAAATGTCACTAATAATTTCAAATTTATTGATTGCTTTAAGCCTATTAGAGCTTCTTAATGCTATTTTGAATCGAGTTATTAATAGTGACATTTATATCTAATTTTGTCACTGAAATGTCACTGATTTTGTCTCTAAAATGTCACTAATAATTTCATCTTTATAGATTGCATTAAGCCTTATAAATCGTCTTAATGAAATTTTGAACCAATTATTATTGGTGACATTAATAGTGATATTTATATCACTTTTGTCTCTAAAAATGTCACTGATTTGTCGCTAAATTGTTTCTCTTGAGCTTACTTACTGTATTTCTGGAACAATAACTACAATATTTACCAATTACAATTATTTTAATTCTGAATTACCACGCATAATGCTAAGAGCTATAAGGCTGTTTTCTCTGTCTTCCATGCGGGCACGCATTTCTTTGTCTGAATTTGACTTTTTAACACAATCTACTACTTCTGTCATACCAGCCTCACTTTCTATTTCAAAAGGAATTATTGAATCTTTTGAAGCATACCTTTTACTATTATGCAGCAAATAAACCCATTTCTAACAATAATTTTTATGCGTCATTGCGAGCAGTTGTAGATTACGCGGCAATCTATTTTATTTAGTATCGTCCTGTCGGAGGTTGTCTAAAAACTCAATTTACTAATAAAATTAGAATAACCTAAATATATGTTTTTGTTTTTCTAGATGGACTTCGTTTTGCTTTCAGCAACGCCACGCTATCGCTCGCAATGACGATTATGACTAGTTTCAGAGTATATATACGTCATCGCGAGGTTCTGAAAGAACCGTGGCGATCCAGTTAAAATTTAATGCAAAAACCTAGTTTTTAGACAGCTTCCTGTCGGACGAAAATATACTAGAGAGACTAAACCTAGGGTGTCTTCGATATCCTAGGTTATTTTTGTAGTGAGCTTACGCTCACTTTTTAAGAAATATCGTGTCCGAAAGGGCACAACTGAAAAACAGGATTCAAAAAGATTCACTTTTATAGTTTATTGTGATAGTTTTAGTCTAGATTTAAGGGAAGAAGCGTGAAAACCGCTCGCTGGTCCGCAGCCGTTACAGTCGGAATGCTTAAATCAATAAAAACCTCGAGACAGGATGGAAATTTTCATGAAAATTAATAAATTTTTGGCTCTTTTTTTATCTGGTTTTATTTTTTCTTCTGTTGTTGCAAATGCTGCAAATCCTCCAAAAAAGAACAAATCAAAGAAAAACACTACAAAACAGCTTTTCACTATAAAAGAAATTAATCTTGAAATGGTTGACTGTCCCGCTGGAAGCTTTATGATGGGCAGTCCAGAAAACGAAATTGGCAAATATACCGATGAAATTTATCATAAGGTTAATATTTCCAAACCTTTTAAAATAAGCAAATACGAAATTACTCAAAAACAGTATGAAGCCATAATAGGTTATAATCCTTCTCATTTTAAAGGCACTTCAAAACCTGTAGAAAAAGTCAGTTGGAAAGAAGCACAGGATTTTTGCGAAATTCTGAACATGAAATATGAAAAATATATTCCAGCAGGCTATAAATTCGACTTGCCGACAGAAGCACAATGGGAATATGCTTGCAGAGCTGGAACAACTACTTCCTTAAATAGTGGAAAGAACATAACTTCTAGAAACGAAGCCTGCCCAAATGTCGATGAAGTCGCTTGGTATGACAAAAACTCAAGAGATGAAACCCATCCTGTTGGTCAGAAAAAGCCAAATGCCTGGGGTATTTACGATATGCACGGCAACGTTTGGGAATGGGTAAAGGATTATTACAACTGGTATCCTGATACAGAAGTAACAGATCCTGTTTGCAACAATGCTGAAAACTTAATTACAATGTTCAGAGGCGGAAGCTACGGGAACGATAATTGCGGATGCCGCTCAGCAGCTAGATGCTACTATTATCCTGAAAGCCAATATGAATATGTTGGTTTCAGAGTTGCCTTGGTTCCAATAAATTAATAATAAATTGATGTGGGTGGAATACTGGATTATTTATTGCAAAGTGAGTCTAGGGTTATACTTCCGAAAAAATCATTAGTTAGTTTCTGGTAGTCCTCCCACATTTTTATAGTTCTGCATTGGCTCTTTCTAGGACATTTTTCTGCTCCTTTGGCTAAACAAGCAACTGGAGCCAAATCATTTTCTGTTACTCTTAGAATTTCACCAACTGTATATTTTTTTGGATTTTTACAAAGGCGGTATCCGCCGTTTTTCCCTTGTATTCCTTCTATTAACCCAGCTTTTTTTAATGAAGGAATAATTCTTTCCAAATATTTAAGGGAAATATCCTGTCTTTCTGCAATTGTTTTCAAGGAAATATAATTACCTTCATCTAATTCTGCCAAATCCACCATAACTCTTAATGCGTATCTTCCTCTGGTAGAAATCATATTTATTACTCCTGGAATTAGAATTGGTTAATCTATAAAATCGTTTCTTTATTTTAACACAAAATACTTTGACATTGAATCTAGAATAGTTTAATATTTCCTACTGATTTGGTAGGAAATTCTTGAAAATAGAATTAATAACTTTATTTCTAGGAGTAAATATGTCTGAATTAACAAACAATGTTCTAGAATTAATTGGAAACACCCCTCTTTTAATTGCGGCAAAATACAGCAAACAAGCTGGTCTTACAGATACCACACTTTTAACCAAATTAGAATATTTGAATCCTGCTGGTTCTGTAAAAGACAGAATTGCTTTGGCTATGATTGAAGACGCTGAAAGGAAAGGTATTTTAAAGCCTGGGGCAACTATAATAGAACCAACTAGCGGAAACACTGGTATTGGCTTAGCTATGGCAGCTACAGCAAAGGGTTACAAAGCTATTTTCACTCTTCCTGAAACAATGAGTGTTGAACGAAGAAAGCTTTTGAAAGCTTATGGGGCTGATCTTGTATTGACTGAAGGGAAATTGGGCATGAAAGGCGCCATAGCAAAAGCAAACGAACTGAAAGAAAGCATTGCTGGAGCAGTAATTTTAGGACAATTTATAAATCAGGCTAATCCAGAAATGCATTATAGAACAACAGGACCGGAAATATACAGACAAACCGATGGAAAAGTCGATATTTTTATAGCTGGCGTTGGAACTGGCGGAACTGTTACAGGTGTAGGAAGATACTTAAAAGAAAAGAATCCAAACGTTAAAATTGTTGCTGTAGAACCAGCAAGTTCACCAGTAATTTCTAAGGGTACACCAGGAGCTCATAAAATTCAGGGAATTGGTGCTGGCTTTATTCCTGATACTCTCGATACTAAAATTCTTGATGAAGTTATTACAATAGAAAACGAAGAAGCATTCGAAGAAGGAAGAAATTATGCTAAATCTGAAGGTATTTTGGTTGGCATTTCCTCTGGTGCAGCATTAAAGGCTGGTGTAATTCTTGCAAAGCGACCAGAAAACAAAGGTAAAAATATAGTTGTATTACTGCCTGATTCTGGTGACAGATACTTGTCTACCGATTTATTTGCCGAATAATAGAAAAATAAAACTAATCTGTAATACCCATTGGAATATGGTCTTTTAGTTCGTATTCCAATAGGTCGATTAGTGAATCGTAAACTCGTATATCGTTAATGTCGCCTTTGGTAGCGTAGAGTTTGCCATTTTCGCCAATATAGACTGTTGAAGGCTGTTTGATACCGAAAAGTCCAACAGCAGTAATGTTGCATAGGGCTTTTTCTTTTATTTTTAAATAGATTTTTGAAAAATTATAACCAGTATCAGGTAACGTCGTGTCAAAAGTTGCCTTTTTTAACAATTCTACCTGATCAGTAATTTCGTCAACAGAATCATAGCAGTCAAAAAAGAATCTTGTGCTGTCTATTGCATATTTAAAAGTTGGGGACATAGAAGAAAAAAGATAAGCATAGCGTGAAAGATATTTTTCAGCAGTAGGATAAAGATTAACTTTTGCTTTATTATAAGAAGCTTTTATGCTGGAAATATTAAACTTTCTATTTTCTTCATCACCAGCTATTTCCATCATTCGAATGATTCTTTCACGAAGAGTCCCTTTTAATTCGTAGCCGAAATCTGTTTCTAGAGTGGATTCGTCTAGGTCGTCGTCTGAATGCTCACCGCTCACTATTTGAGTAGCCCCCTCAGTCACCGCTAGTCTTTGACTGGCAGCCCCCTCAGCTTCACTTTGTTCAGCAGCTCCCCCAAAGCTTTGCTTTTGGGGAGCATTCTTAGAATTAATATCTTTCTTTTCGCCCCAGAGAATATTTTCCATATATCCTATATTCTCATCGATTAAATTGTTTTCTACCATAGCATAGACCAGATCGCAGAATTCTCTCGGGCCGTATTCTCTTCCAGTAATGCTGGTAATTTTTTCTTTATAAAGAAAAGCCTCAAAGACATCGGTGATATTGAAAGCGTTGTGAATACATCTTCCATCTATATATGTGCAAGGTTCATAAGGGTGACAGGTAAGCTTGTAGTTTTTGTTTTTTACACCTAAATAGTATTTGCCACTTGATTTAAACAGCTTATATAAACCATTGTCAAATACAACAACATCATCTATATATCTAATAGACTTTTTAAAAGGCGCATAATATTCAGATAAAAAATCATTTTTTTGTTTTTCTGTTATTTTCCTTTGTTCAAGAGCTTTATTTATACAATCTAGTATTTCTGATTCTTCTAATTCATAGTATGTTGTTGAAAAATCCATCGCTTTGTATTTGTCGCGATGTTCCCAAATTTCTAAGACAAAGTGACCATTAGGGTCTCTATTTAAGCTTTTTTTCGCTCTTTGTTTAACTTGTCCTGGCTTCCATTCGCCTTCAAAGTCTTCTTCATCAAATGAAAAATAAAATTTTAAATTATATATATAACTTCTATCTGTATTTTTTACTTCTTTCATATATTTCTAGACTCCATTTTAATTAACGGTATATGTCATTAAATATAATATTCCTAAAAAACTGGATTGCCACGCTACCGCAAAGCTTTGCTTTGCAGCCCCCTCAATATTACTCCATCTGGGAGAGTTCGAGAATCATAACACAGCGAAGGTTTAGTGGAAATTCATCAATTGTTAAAATAGCAGGGGAACCGATTAGTTTGTTCCCGTTTTTACCAGGTTGGCTATTCACAGAAAAATAAGCTATCTTAAAATTTTTCGGGTCAGTATCGTCTTTAGTGAATACAAGCAGGTTATTATCTTTATCTAATCGAGTATTTCCTATATATTTTAAATTAGAGTCGGTTAAATAATACATTCCGTTTTTGGTTTCATCTTCAAGAATGTAAATGGTTTTCTCTTCTGAAGGTTGCCCCTTTTGAATAACAACCTTGTTGTTTTTGTAATTAACCTTCCATCTGTCATTTGTATTAATATTTGTAATAACGAATGAGTCTTGATTAACATTCACTTTATATAATTCTTGGCTTTTTTCTTTACTGCCAACCTTATTGTAGCAATATATTCTTTCATCCTCATTGGTTGTAACCGAAAAAAGATATGAGGAAAACTTGTTTATATCAAATAAATTAATAAAGTATCTATGCTGTTCCTGATTATAAGTGAAAAGAATATTGTCTTTGGTTTGCATATTTTTAAATATTGTTTTATCTTGTTTTAAAGCAGGAAGATTCTTTTCTATTTCATGTAATTTAGCAAGTCTAGCTTCTTTTTCTTCGGTTTTTTGAACTGCTTTTGCTTGTTCCTCAAAGAAATGAGCAGTCCCTCCAAAAGTAACCAGCATTAAAACCAAACAGAATGGTAAACAAACTGTTATTGCCAGATAAAAAATATATGGGAAAAATGAGCTAAAGTGACAACATTTATTTACGGGAATTTTTTCTATTTTTGAATCATATTTAATTAGGTGATATATTAATGCGGCCAAAAAATAAGTGCTTGCAAAACCCAATACCCACCATACATTCATTAATGCAATAGATAAAAAAATATGTTTGAATAATTCTAAACTACTATAATAAAAGCTAATACAAATTAATACAAACAAAGATAGGGTAAAAGGTAAAAACATTAATGAAAATGCCTGCTTTAATAATGTTGAACCCTTATATAAATTAAACTCTAAGCTGAATTTTTCTGACCCTTCTTTTTCCCAGAACCAAGGCTCAGGCACTTCTTCTTGCCAGAAAGAAGAGTTAGTTTTTTCGTCATATAAAGATATATTTTCGAGTTTATATGCCATAGTTTTATCTGGCTTACGAATTGAAAGACATTTTTCGCTAGCATGAGGGAATTTTTCGATTATTGTTTTTATTCTTTTAGGCAGTAATAAAACGATTAAACCAACAGGAGTACTAAAGAAATAAACTGAGAAAAGTAATAATAAGGTTGTTGTATTGATTTTGGGGTCATCAAAAAGACCTAATGCGCTAAATAAAACAACACCTAATGCTGTAAAAGCAGCCAAAGCTATCCAACCTGAATAATTAACAATTTTTTTTGTTGGATGTTTATTAGTCATTGAAACCCTGCCTGTTTGCCCGTTTACAGCGACAGTAAAATCACCGACCTTAAAATAATAAACTGGCAATAAAACAGGAGCACTCAATATATTAGCTGTATCCGGCATAATTTCAATAGCTTCGCTATCCATTTTTTCGATAATTTGGTCTCTTACTTGGACAGCAACTTCTTCTGCGGCTCTTTTGGTAAGTTCATTTTCATCTATGTTTCTTATTTTAACAGACTGACCAGATATATAACCAAAGTTAAAGGGAACAATTTCTTTCCAGTCATATGGTTCCATCGCATCTAGAACAAGATTATCAAGCTCTTTTGAACCGCTGATAAAGTTTTTCTCAACAAAAACTTCACAGTGAAACTGACGACTCGTTAATGGTCTATTTATGTTAAAATCCAAAGGTCCTCTGATAAGACAGTATGGCAGATAATACCCCTGCATTTTGTTAATGTTATTTTGAGCTATTTCAGCTTCTTCTTTAAATTTATTACCTGTTTGTGCAAGATAATCTTGAAGCCTTTTCTTGGCTTCATCTAATGTAATTTTAAAAGGAATAATGCTTTCTGGGAAAGAGGCAATTTTGTCATATTCTTTGCGAATCATTGGAGTATCGCAATATGGGCAATTCGCTGTAGCTTCATCTTCTTTGAAAAATAATTCAGCACCACAATTAGGACAAGATACAACTGTTTGCGGAAGTCCGTGAAGTTCCTCTTTTATTTTGCTTTGCTGTTCCTTGCGCCAGTTTGCTAATCTTGTTACAGCATCGGCATTGGTGGTTTCCTGACCACAAGCTTTACATCGGTAACTATGCTCTTTTATGTCATATTCAACGTTAGAACTACAAGAAGAACATTTAACAATTATAGGATTATTGGCCATAGCTTAAAGAGCCTCTCAAAATAATGTTAAATAATTATGTTAGCATATTTTAGAAAATAATCTATTTAAATATAATACAAGATATTAATCATCATTAATATTAAAAAATAAATATTTTATTAAAAGTATAATTTGGTTTCCCTCGTTGCATAAAGCGTTGCATTTTTGCGTCGCATGAAACGGTGTACACCGTTTTAGGGGTTAGGGGGTAGGGATGAGAGAATAGGGGAAATTGTTAAACCAAAAAGTTTTATAACTATGATTATTGCTGTGATTCCCTTTGGCTAAAACAATTCTCTTTTTCCTAATTCCTATACCCTTTTCCCTAAATTTTTAAGTTGGCATACTCCTTGCTAATGAAATATATCAAAATATTTTTAAAGATTAATCAGGAGACAAATCATGAACCTCACCCCTATGGGTAACAGAATTGTTGTTAAACCCGCTGACGAAGAAACCAAAACAGCTTTTGGTATTATTATCCCAGATACAGCTTCTAAAGCAAAGCCAAAGACTGGCACTGTTGTTTTTACAGGTAAAGGTTTAACCGACAAAAAAGGTAAATTGATTCCAATGCAAGTTAAACAAGGCGATAAAGTTTATTTTACTGAATGGTCTGGCTCTGAAATCATGCTTGATGGTGTTAAACACCTAATCATGAAAGAAGACGACGTCCTCGCCGTAGAATGATAAAGAGATAAGTTATCTCTAAAAGTCAAAATATCGACTACATCAATCGTAGTTACATAATAAACTAAGTCAAAAAAATATTTATATATAGGAGATATATTATTATGGCAGCTAAACAGCTAAAGTATGGTGAAAATGCTCGCAGAGCACTTGAAAAAGGTGTTGATACCGTTGCAAATGCAGTTCGTTCTACACTTGGTCCAAAGGGTTGCTATGCTATCCTTAACAAGAGTTTTGGTAGCCCAACTGTTACTAACGACGGCGTTATGATTGCTAAAGAAATCGAAGTTTCCGATCGTTTTGAAAATATGGGTGCTCAACTTGTAAAAGAAGTTGCTAGTAAAACCAATGATATAGCTGGTGACGGTACTACTACAGCTACAGTTCTTGCTCAGGCTATTGTTCAGGAAGGTTTTAAGAACACAGCCGCAGGTGCTACTCCTATTTATATTAAACGTGGTATTGAAAAAGCTGTTGCAGCAGTTGTAAAGACTATCCACGAACAGTCTGTAAGAATAGATGATAAAAAAGAAAGCGTAGCTCAGGTTGCTACTATTTCTGCTCGTGATACTGAAATCGGTAAAGTTATTGCCGAAGCAATGGATAAAGTTGGTAAAGACGGCGTTATTACTGTTGAAGAAGCTAAGAGCTTCGATACAACTCTTGATTTCGTTGAAGGTATGGAATTTGATAAAGGTTATGTAAGCCCATATATGGTAACAGATCCAGAAAGAATGGAAGCTGTTCTTGAAAATCCTTACATTCTTATTACTGACAGCAAAATCAACAGCATTAAAGAAATTCTTCCAATACTTGAATCTGTTGTTCAGACTAGAAAACCAATCCTCATCATCGCTGAAGACATCGAAGGAGAAGCTCTTGCTACATTAGTAGTTAACAAACTCCGCGGCACATTCAATTGTGTTGCAGTTAAAGCTCCAGCATTCGGTGACAGACGTAAAGCTATGCTTGAAGATATAGCAATTCTCACTGGTGGTCAGAAGATCAGTGCTGAAGTTGGTCTCAAACTTGAAAATGCTACACTTGAAAATCTTGGTACTGCTAAGAAAGTTGTAATTACAAAAGAATCTACAACTATTATTGAAGGTGCTGGTAAAGCTCAAGACGTTCAGAACAGAATTGGTCAGATTAAAGCCGAAATCGAAAGAAGCACAAGCTCTTACGATAAAGAAAAACTCCAGGAAAGACTTGCTAAGCTTTCTGGCGGCGTTGCAGTAATTAAAGTTGGTGCTGCTACTGAAACTGCTATGAAAGAAAGAAAGACTAGAGTTGAAGATGCTTTGAGTGCTACTCGTGCAGCAGTTGAAGAAGGTGTTGTAGCTGGTGGTGGCGTTGCACTTCTTAATGCTATGGTTGGCTTAGACAATCTAAAAGTTACCGACGAAGAAAAAATCGGTGTTGAAATCGTAAGAAAAGCTCTCCAGAAACCAATACATTTCATTCTTACTAATGCTGGTCTTGAACCCGCTGTTATTATTGAAAAGATTAAAGCTTCTAAGAAGAACGGTTATGGTTATAACGTTCTTACCAATGAATATACCGATATGTTCGAAGCTGGTATCATAGACCCAGCTAAGGTTACTCGTTCAGCTCTCCAGAACGCTTCATCAATAGCTTCAATTCTTATGACTACAGAAGTTCTTGTAGCTGATGTTCCAGAAGAAAACAAAGCTGCTCCAGCAATGGGCGGTATGGGCGGAATGAACGGTATGGGCGGTATGGGTATGCCCGGCATGATGTAATAAAAGAACCGTCGCATAAGCGTTGCATATAATCTTAAACCCTCTGCCAGTCGTAAAATTGGCAGAGGATATAAAATAAAAATAATCGAAAGGATAAATTAAAATGAATCTTAAACCATTAAACGATAGAGTAATAATTAAAGCTAAAGAAGCAGTTGAAGTTTCAAAAGGCGGAATCATTCTTCCAGATACAGCTAGCAAAGAAAAACCTGTTGAAGGTGTTGTAATTGCTGTTGGTCCTGGCAAAATGAATGATGATGGTAAACGCACTCCATTAACAGTTAAAGCTGATGATAAAGTTATTTATTCTAAATATGCTGGTACTGAAATAAAGGTTGACGAAGAATCTTATCTTATCCTTCGTGAAGAAGACATTCTTGCTGTTATAGCAGAATAATATAGAACGCTGTTCTTAAGGAGCTTACAATGTCTGCTAAAGAATTAAAATATTGGGAAGAAGCTAGAAAATCTCTAGAAAAAGGTGTTGATACTGTTGCTAATGCAGTTCGTGCTACTCTTGGTCCAAAGGGTTGCTATGCTATCCTCGACAAGAAATTTGGTAGTCCAACTGTTACTAACGACGGAGTAACTATTGCAAAAGAAATCGAAGTTACAGACAAGTTTGAAAATATGGGCGCACAGCTCGTAAAAGAAGTTGCAGCAAAAACTAATGACGTTGCTGGTGACGGCACTACTACTGCTACTGTTCTTGCTCAAGCTATTGTTCATGAAGGTTTCAAGAACGTTACTGCAGGTGCTAATCCAACTTATGTAAAACGTGGTATTGAAAAAGCTGTTGCCGCTGTAGTTGAAGAAATCAAAAAACTTGCTAAAAAAGTTGATGATAATAAAGACAGCGTTGCTCAAGTTGCAACTATCTCTGCTAGAGATAAAGAAATCGGTGATTTGATTGCTGAAGCAATGGATAAAGTTGGTAAAGACGGTGTTATTACAGTTGAAGAAGCTCAGAGCTTTGATACTCAACTTGATTTCACTGATGGTATGGAATTTGATAAAGGTTACATCAGCCCATATATGGTAACAGATCAGGAAAGAATGGAAGCTGTTCTTGATAATCCATACATTCTTATTACTGAAAACAAGATTAACAACTTAAAAGAATTGCTTCCAATTCTTGAAAAGGTTGTTCAGGTTAATAAGCCTCTTCTCATCATCGCTGATGATATCGAAGGTGAAGCTTTGGCTACATTGGTAGTTAATAAACTTCGTGGCACTTTCAACTGTGTTGCTGTTAAGGCTCCTGGCTTCGGCGACAGAAAGAAAGCAATGCTTGCTGATATAGCAGTTCTTACTGGTGGTGAATGCATTTCTAATGATCTCGGTATGAAGTTAGAAAATGTTACTGTTAATCAGCTTGGTCAGGCTAAGAAAGTTGTTGTAGCAAAAGACCTTACTACTATAGTTGAAGGTTGTGGCGACACTAAGGCTTTGAAGAATAGAATTGGTCAGATCAAAGCAGAACTTGAACATAGCACTAGTTCTTACGATAAAGAAAAACTCCAGGAAAGACTTGCTAAATTAGCAGGTGGCGTTGCAGTTATTAAAGTTGGTGCTGCTACTGAAACCGCTATGAAAGAAAGAAAAACCAGAGTTGAAGATGCTTTGAGTGCTACTCGTGCAGCAATCGAAGAAGGTGTTGTAGCAGGTGGCGGAGTTACTTATATCAACGCTCTTAAAGCTCTTGAAAAGTTAGAAAAAGAAGCTAAAGATGAAGAAAAGATTGGTTACACAATCGTTAGAAAAGCTCTCTATGCTCCTATGACAATGATTCTCCATAATGCAGGACTTGAACCTTCTGTAATTATTGAAAATGTAAAAGAATCTAAAAAGGCTGGTTACGGCTATGATGTTGTTGCTGATGATTACACCGATATGTTTAAAGCTGGTATCATAGACCCAGCTAAGGTTACTCGTTCAGCACTTCAAAATGCTGCTTCAATAGCTTCTATATTAATGACTACTGAAGTTTTGGTTGCTGAAGCTCCTGAAAAGGAAGCTAAGGCTCCTGTAGCTCCAGATATGGATTATTAAACCCTAAAAAAGTGCTCCCCTGCTTGCAGGGGAGCTGTCGAGCTATAGTTCGACAGAAGTAGCTACATTGTAAAACAATGCAGTGACTGAGGGGGCTTATTTATGCAATAGTATAAATAAGAATTCCAAAAGGCATTTTTTAACAGGTAAACATAATGTTATCTTGGTTTAAAAAGAGGAAAAATAAAATGACCAATAAAGAGCAAAATGCTTCAGAAAATGAAACCCAAAAAGAAGCCGAAAGCAAAGAAGAAAATAAATCTTCTGTTGCTGAGCCCACTTCTGATAGAGTTGAAGAAAAAGAAGATTCTTCAAAAAAAGAAGTCAATTCTGAAGAAGAACCACAATCTGAAGCTAGCAGAATAAAAGAATTGGCCAAAGCACTTGAAGATACAAAACGCAGGTATCTTACTGCTCTAGCAGATTATCAGAATTTGCAGAAACGTACTGCTAAGGAAAAAGCCGAATCTCGTGACCGTGGAGTTTTTGATTTTTTAAAGAAACTTCTTCCTGTAATGGACACTCTTGATAAAGTTATGGAAATTTGTGCAAAGAGTGAAATAGATAAAAAAGTCATGGATGGCTTGGAAATGTTTTCAATTCAATTCTCAGATATGCTTACAAAAGAAGGTCTGAAGGAAATTGAAGCTATGGGTAAGAAATTCGATCCAAATTGTCAGGAAGCTATGATGAATCAAAGTATTCCTGATAAGGAAGATGATGAGGTAATCCAGGTTTTTGAAAAGGGTTACACGTTCAAAGATCAAGTTTTACGTTGCGCAAAAGTTGTTGTTAATAAAAAGTAAATTTCTAAAAGGAGATATAGATTATGTCTAAAATCATTGGTATTGACCTTGGTACATCAAATTCAGCTGCTGCCGTTATTGAAGGCGGTAAGCCCGTTATTATTCCAAGCGCTGAAGGTAACTCCATCGGCGGCAAAGCTTTCCCAAGCGTAGTTGCATTCACTAAAGACGGTCAGAGACTTATAGGTGAACCAGCAAGACGTCAGGCTACTACAAACCCAGACAGAACCATCATTGCTGCTAAGAGAAAAATGGGTTCTAAATATAAATACAATATTGATGGTAAAGAATACACTCCTCAAGAAATTTCAGCAGCAATTCTTCAAAAGATTAAAAGAGACGCAGAAGCATTTTTGAATGATACAGTAACCGAAGCAGTTATTACTGTTCCTGCTTATTTTGATGATGCTCAACGTCAGGCAACAAAAGATGCTGGTGCTATCGCTGGTTTAACAGTTAAGAGACTCGTTAATGAACCAACAGCTGCTGCTCTTGCTTATGGTCTTGACCACAATCAAGGCGACAGAAAGATTCTTGTATTCGACCTTGGTGGCGGCACATTGGATGTTACTATTCTTGAACTCAGCAATGGTGTATTCGAAGTTCTTTCTACTAACGGTGATACTCAGTTGGGCGGCACCGATATGGATAACCTCCTTATAAAGTATATTGAAGGCGAATTCCAAAGAACTGATGGTATTGATCTTTCTAAAGACTCAATGGCTCATCAGAGAGTTAGAGAAGCTGCTGAAAAGGCTAAGATTGAATTGTCTACAACTACTCAGACAGACATCAACCTTCCATTTATTACTGCTACTCAGGAAGGTCCAAAACACTTGAACATCACTTTGACTCGTTCTAAACTTGAACAGTTGGTTGAAGAAGTTGTTGAAAGATGTAAAGCTCCTATTGATAACGCTCTTAATGATGCTGACCTCAAGAGAAGTGATATCGACCATATCGTTATGGTTGGTGGTCCAACAAGAATGCCAGTAATTCAGAAATTATTGAAAGACCACTTCGGCAAAGAACCAGAACGTGGTGTAGACCCAATGGAATGTGTTGCTATGGGTGCTGCTACTCAGGCTGGTGTTCTTACTGGTGATGTAAAAGATATTCTTCTCCTCGATGTAACTCCACTTTCTCTTGGTATTGAAACTCTCGGTGGCGTTATGACTACATTGATTCCACGTAACACTACAATTCCTACTAAGAAGAGTCAGGTATTCTCTACTGCTGCAGACAATCAGCCAGCAGTTTCTGTTCACGTTCTTCAAGGTGAACGTTCAATGGCTTCTGCAAACAAGACCCTTGGTCGTTTCGATTTAGTTGGTATTGCTCCAGCTCCTCGTGGTATTCCTCAAATCGAAGTTACATTTGATATCGACGCAAACGGTATTGTTAATGTTTCTGCAAAAGACCTTGGAACTGGTAAGGAACAGAAGATTACTGTAACAAACGGTTCCGCTCTCAATAAATCTGAAATAGATGAAATGATAAAGAAAGCTGAACAGTTTGCAAAAGAAGATGCTAAGATAAAAGAAAGCATTGAAACTAAGAACCAGGCTGAATCATTCTCTTACCAGTTGGAAAAGACTATGAAAGATCTTGGCGACAAGGTTCCTGCTGATGTTAAGAATGAAGTTCAAACCAAACTAGATGAACTCAAGACCGCACTTCAGGGTACTGATGATGCTTTAATTAAATCTAAGTTTGAAGAATTACAACAGGTTGCTCAGAAGATTGGTCAGGTTCTCTATCAGCAACAGGGTGGTGCTGCTGGAGCACAGGGTGGTCCACAGGTTGATCCATCTGCTTATCAACAAGCTTATCAGGAAGCTGCTGCTGGTGGAAACGAAGCCTCTTCGTCTAGCAATGACGACAATGTTGTAGATGCTGAATTCAAGAAAGCATAATTTAAGTTATAAGATATAAGACCAAAGATGGAGATTAAAGAAAAAGTCAAATGACTATATATTGAAATATAAGTTATAGCTTGTATCTTGAGTCTTGCATCTTGCGTCTTATATCTTAATTAACGGAGTTGACAAATAATGGCTGCCAAACGTGATTATTATGAAGTCCTTGGGGTTCCCAAGAATGCTAGCGATGCCGAAATTAAAAAAGCATTTCGTGGTCTTGCTCGTCAGTATCACCCTGACGTAAACAAAAGCGCTGATGCCGTTGAAAAATTCAAGGAGATAAATGAGGCTTATCAGGTATTATCTGATTCTCAAAAACGTGCTGCTTATGACCAGTTTGGTCACGCCGGAATAGATCCAAATGCTTTCGCAGGTGGTGGTTTTGGCGGAGGTTTCAGCGGATTTGGCGATATTTTTGGTGATATTTTCTCTGATTTCTTTGGTGGAGGTTCTTCAAGTCAAAGAAGAAATGGTCCTCGCCGTGGAGCAGATTTAAGATATGATTTAGATATTAGTTTTGAAGAAGCAGTATTTGGCTGTGAAAAGGAAATAACAGTTCAAAAATCTGTTGCTTGTACTACTTGCGCAGGTTCTGGTGCAGAACCTGGAACTTCACGTAAACAATGTCCTGTTTGTAAAGGACGAGGAACAGTTTCTATTTCTCAAGGTTTCTTCACTATTCAACAAACCTGTCACCAATGTCAGGGTGAAGGCGAAATAATAGATAAACCTTGTAAAACTTGTAGTGGAACTGGTCGTCTAAAACAGTCCGCTAAATTGAAAGTTAAGATTCCTGCAGGTGTTGAAACTGGTCAAAAACTTAAACTTTCTGGCGAAGGTGAAGCAGGAGAAAAAGGCGGTCCTAGCGGAAGTCTTTATATTTTCATTACCGTTGGAAAACATGATTTCTTTGATAGGGTAGGGGATGATATTATTTGTGAAAAAGATATTACTTTCCCATTAGCTGCTTTAGGTGGAGAAATTGAAGTTCCAACTTTAAAAGGTGTTGTTAAGATTAAGATTCCTGCTGGTACACAAACTGGTAAGACTTTCAGATTACGTGGATACGGAGTTAAATCCTTCAGAAATGGTGAAGGTGACCAACTTGTGAAGATATTCGTTAGAACTCCTACTGATTTAACTGCTAAACAAAGAGAATTGCTAAAGCAGTTAGCAGAAGAAGACCCAGAATCAAAAGCTACTGGCATAGGTTCTAGCAAGAGTTTCTTTGATAAGGTTAAACAAGCTCTTGGCGGATAAGCCAAAATAAATAGTAATTATTGTTGTTAGTAGTTATTGTTTTTATTGTTAAATTCAAAAAAACAATCATTACCGACGACCAACAAAAAATAAGCTTGGGGAAAAACCAAGCTTATTTTTTTTTTTTTTTTTCTATCTTGAATCTTATATCTTAAATCTTATATCTTATCTTAAAAAAATCTGTTATAATAGACTTAATAGTTTTAGATAACTATTAAGTTTATTTTTTCATGATTATGTTTATTAGAGGAATTATGAACAAAAGAACAGTTTTTTTTACTACATTCTTCTTATTATATTTGACATTATCTGCTACAGCTGAGTCTATTTTTGTATTTAAAGAAAAATTAAAACCTGCTACTCCAGAATTACAAAAAACAATAAAAAATATTCAATTCTTAGGTAATGAATTAGATGATATTATTACTGGGCTAAGAAATGCTGCTCAAGACCCAGAATGTAAAGAAGATACAAAAGTAGATTTAGCAGCTTTCCTTTTAAAAAAGGTTATTTTACAAAGAGAATATCCTTATGAAAATAACGAACCATTGTTGTTCGAAGCTTCTGAGTTATTGCCAAACAATTTTTATGTAGAATCTTTTTGGGGAGACATATTATTACATAAGGGAGATTTTGAAGCTAGTATAAGTCATTATGAAAATGCTTTAAACCAAAACTCTAATGATATTGAGGTTACAGGTAAGTGTGGAATCGCATATCTTAATAATCTAAATTATGAAAAGGCATTAGATTATATTGAAACTTACCTTGCAAAGAATCCAACAGACTTTATTTTCTTATCATCAGCAGGTAGATGTAAATATGAACTTAATGAATTTGATGAAGCTATCGAATATTGGGAAAAAGCCTTGGAAAATTGTGAAGACGGTAGTAGACGTCATGAAATAGAAGAATTAATAAGAAAAGCAAAAGAATCATTAGCCTCAACTAATGACTCTACTCAAGATGAAGATCAAAGATTTGTAATTACCTTTGCAGGTAATTCTAGAGATGACTTGGGTGATATCACTTTTGATATGTTAAATGAAATATATTATGATGTTACCGACCTTCTTAATTGTAATCCTGATGTTAGGTTTAATGTCGTTTTTTTCCTTACAGAAGATTATTACAAGATGGGGCAGGGCTGGTCTGCCGCTGCTGCAAATGGCCTTAAAATTATGATACCTTTGAAAACTGGGTATAAAGATGAAAACTACGTAAAAGGCACATTAGCTCACGAATTTACTCATACAATTATTAATCTTAAAACAAATAATAGAGCTCCATTATGGGTTCACGAAGGGTTAGCACAATATCAAGAATATTCTACTTCTTATGGCTCTCCTGATGTCATACGTTCTGATTTTGAAGGTGTTCTTCAAAATGACTTTATAGAAAATGGTATGTTTATTCCTTTAAATAAGATTCCCTCTTATATTGGAAGTAATGACCGTAAAGATATTGTTAGAGGCTATGTGGCAGCTTATATGGCTGTTCGTTGCATGGCTGATTTATATGGCGAGCAGAGCTTTGATACTCTTCTTACTTCTTTGGGAAAAGGAAAAGGTATTAATGAAGCCGTTAAAGATGCTACTGGTAGCGATTATTCTGATTTCCAAGATGACTTAAAAGAATGGATTAAGAATCAATAATTTTTAATAAAGAGAATTAGATTTTTTATTCTTATATTTTAGCTTTCTATTTATTAATGTTCTAATCTAGTTTCTATTTAAAGGGATGATATGAAAAGATTATTGCTAATAACAGCTCTTTTCTTTTTTCTAACCCTATATCCTGCTCAGTCAGAGCCTGTAATATTCTTTGATCAATTAAAACCTGTTGATCTTGAACTTCAAGAACAAATAAAAAAAATTAAGAGCTTAGATTCAAATCTTGAAAATATAATAGATAATTTAAGATTAAAAGTAAAAAATGATAATTCTAACAATAATCTCAAAATAGATTTAGCTTCTTTTCTTTTAAAAAAAGTGTATCTGCAGCGAGAATTACCTTACGAAAATAATGAAGAACTACTATTAGAAGCTTATGATTTAATACAAGATAATTTTTTCTTAGAAACAATATGGGGAGATATTTATTTCCATATTGATGAATTTGAGAGGGCTATTGAGCATTACGAAACAGCACTGATTTGTAATCCGAATGGTGTAAACACTGCAGGATTATGTGGGTGGGCATATTTTAAAAATCAAAATTACGAAAAAGCTCTTGAAAAATTCGATATATATTTAAATAAAAATTTTGATGATTATTTAATTCTTTTCTTTGCAGGGAAATGCAGTTTCCAACTTGAAGATTATGAAAAAACAGTAGAGTATTGTGAAAAAGCTTTAGAATTCTGTAAAGATAATGATGA
The DNA here is from genome assembly GCA_946407375.1 of uncultured bacterium. Taxonomy (GTDB): domain Bacteria; phylum Muiribacteriota; class Ozemobacteria; order Ozemobacterales; family Ozemobacteraceae; genus RUG334. The sequence goes on along the minus strand of CAMJNS010000011.1, from coordinate 20,197 downwards.
CATAGAAGATATAGAAGATTTGATTCGTAAAGCTAAAGAACATTTAGCATCTACAGAAGGTTTCACTAAAGATGAAGATTCGCACTTTGTTTTATCTTTTGCAGGAGCTTCAAAAGATGATTTAGGTGATTTAACCTCGGAATCATTAGAAGATATTTACGATGAAGTTACCAATTTTTTAAATTTCGATCCAGATGTAAAAATTAATGTTATTTTTTACTTAACTGATGATTATTACAAAAGAGCAGAAAATTGGTCGGCTGCTCAAGCTTGTGGTATAACTATTGAAGTTCCCTTAAAATATGGCTATAAAGACGAAGTTTATGTTAAAGGGTTACTTGCTCATGAATTCACTCATACTATAATAAATCTTAAAACCAAAGGTTTTAATGCTCCGACTTGGGTTCATGAGGGATTAGCCCAATATTTGGAATACTCAATTAGTTTTGGTTCACCTGAAATCATAAGATCAGATTATGAAAAAATTTTACAAAAAGATTTTATTGAGGAAGAATTATTTATTCCATTAAATAAAGTTTCTACTTATATGAATAGTTCAGAACGTAGAGATATTAAAAGAGCTTATATAGCTTCTTACATCGCTATACGCTGTATGTCGGATAATTATGGTGAACAAAGTTTTGATAAGCTTTTAACTTCAATTGGAAAGGGAAATGACATTGAACGAGCTGTTAAAGATGCTACGGGTATCAGTTATGATAAATTTCAGAATGAAATTAAAGATTGGGTGAAGAACCAATAATTTTCATTCTTCTCTCTTCATTCTTCAAACTTCAAACATTAATTCTCAAACTTTAAAAATCTTTACAAAATAAGTTGATGTACATCGAATAAAGTGTTAGGGTAATTTTAAACCCTAACATTTTTCTTAGGGCAAAAGTATATAGTAGACAATGAAAGGAATTGTTTGAATGTCTAAAAAAGAAGAAATCGCCAAATTTATGGAAATGGTGAAAGCCAAGAATCCAAATGAACCCCTTTTCCATCAGGCAGTCCAGGAAGTTTGTGAATCAGTATGGGATGTCTATCAGCAGAACCCCAAAATGGTTGAAGCAAAAATCCTAGAAAGAATGGTAGAACCAGAAAGAGCTATATCTTTCAGAGTTCCATGGGTTGATGACAAAGGCGAAGTTCAGATTAACCGCGGTTACCGTGTTCAGTTTAATAGCGCAATAGGTCCTTATAAGGGAGGTTTGCGTTTCCATAAAGCTGTTAATTTAGATACATTAAAGTTCTTAGGTTTTGAACAGACTTTCAAGAATTCTTTGACTACACTTCCAATGGGTGGTGGCAAAGGTGGATCTGATTTTGATCCTAACGGAAAATCTGATGCAGAAATCATGAGATTCTGCCAGTCTTTCATGACAGAACTTTTCCGCCATGTAGGTGCAGATACAGACGTTCCAGCCGGTGATATCGGTGTTGGTGGTCGTGAAATCGGTTACCTCTTTGGACAATATAAACGCTTGAAAAATGAATTTACTGGTGTTCTTACAGGGAAAGGCCAGACTTGGGGCGGCAGCGTAATTAGACCAGAAGCTACTGGTTATGGTGCTGTTTACTTTGGTCAGGAAATGTTAAAGAGAGTCGGTAAAGAATTCAAGGGCTTGAAGGTCGTTGTTTCTGGTTTCGGTAACGTTTCTTGGGGAACCGTTAAGAAACTCACTGAACTTGGTGCTCAAGTTGTTGCTATCAGCGGCCCAGACGGTTATATTACCGAATCTGAAGGCTTCGATGATGAAAAGATTGATTATATGCTTGTAATGCGTTCTTCTGGCCGCAACAAAGTTCAGGATTTCGCTGACAAATTCAAATCTGCTAAATTCTTCGCAGGCAAGAAGATTTGGGAAGTTCCATGCGATGTTGCAATGACCTGTGCTATTCAGAACGAATGCAACGAAGACGATGTTAAGTTGTTGATCAAGAATGGCTGTAAGATGCTTCTTGAAGTATCTAACATGGGCTGCACTGCTGAAGCTGCAAAACTTGCTGCTGACAAGATTCTCTTTGCTCCTGGCAAAGCTGTAAATGCTGGTGGCGTTTCTGTTTCTGGTCTTGAAATGACTCAGAACAGCGAAAGACTCGGTTGGACTCCATTAGAAGTTGACAATAAACTCCATCAGATTATGAAGAGCATCCATGATGCTTGTGTAAAACATGGTACTGTTAAGGGCAAGACCAACTACATCAATGGTGCTAACATTGCCGGTTTCATGAAAGTTGCTCAGGCTATGCTTGAACAGGGCATTGTTTAATTAATTAGCAATTAGAAGTGAGGAATTAGGAATTATTCTTCTTAATTCTAATTAAGATTTAAAAAACTGCTTTGAGAAATCAAAGCAGTTTTTTTCATATTAGACCAACAAACAATAATAATTATTATTAAAACTGAATTGCCACGCCTACAGCTCGCAATGATATGGCTTTTTCCGTAACAACAACTACAATAACTACCAACAACTATAAATACAAAAAAATAAGATAAATCTTATTTTTTTTCTTATAACTACTTGCGCTTTTTCAAACTATGGTTATAATTAAAATCAAAGGGTGAGGGTACACCCTATAAGTATAAAAAGATTCATAAGCACTTTCGGGTAGGTCTGTGCCTGTGATTCGGGTTTATCGGATGTTTTTTTTCGGGTAAATCATTTAAACAGGAGTCATTTTTTTATGAAGAACAACACTAATAAGCTCATTAGTAAAATGTTGTGTGTAGCTCTTCTTGCAAGCATGGTTGGTGAAGCTCCTCTTATGGCTAAAGCTACTACCACCAATACTGCTGCTAGTCAGAATGCTTTAAATATTAACGGTTCTAACGTAACCTCTGGTCAGTGGGTAACTGTTAATAATGGTGGCACTACTGCACAATACAATGTTCGCTATGTAGATGGCAAAGCAGTTGCTCTTGATCTCAAGCAATACACTTCTCTTGCTTTAGGTTCTGAAGCTGCTGGTACTACTGCTGCAACAAATGTTGCAACTGCTCAAGCTGCTCAGACTAATACTGCTACAGCTCAGGCTGCTGATGTTTCCGCTTCTAGTGCAAAATCTGGTAGCTGGATTAAAAATGAACTTGCTGAATACGGCAGCAATATTAAGAATAGCTTCACTTCTGGTAAAGAAAGCGGTCAAGCTTTCGGTACTAAGACTGTTGATACAGTTAAGAGTGGTGCTAGTGCTGTAGGTGAAAAAGTTTCTACTGCTGGTAGCAAAGTTGGTGGCGTTTTCAAATCAATCGGTAGTAAAATCGGTGGTGCTTTAAAGACCGCTAAAGATAAAGTTACTGGTTTATTCAAGAAAAACAATACTGTAGCTTCTGAAAAGGGTTCAAGCTCTGCTGAAGCTTCTCAGTCTGGCGAAACTTCTCAACAGTCTTCTCAGAGTTCTGAACAGAGTTCACAAGCTTCTCAAGTAAGCGAACAAACTGCTCAAGCTAATGAAGTAACTGGTAAAGGTGGAGATGCTAAGGGAGAAAAACAAGGTTTCTTCTCTAAGATGAAAGACAAAGCTGCTACTGGTTTGAAGTCTGGTTATGAAGCCGGTAAAGCTATGACTAAACAGGGCGTTCAGAATGTAAAAGACAGCCTTAAATCTGGTTTCAGTGCAAAGAATATTCTTATGACTGCTGGTATCACTGTTGCTACAGATGTTGCTACTCAGATCATGAGAGGCGAACAGCCAAGCCTTAAGAAAGCTCTTAAGACTGTTGTATGTGCTGAATTTGCTGGTAGCGTTGTTGGTTCTGTAACTGGTGCTGCTGCTGGTTCATTCTTCACTCCATTCTTATCTGCAATTCCAGTTGTTGGTGGTGTTCTTTCTGCTCTTGCTCCAACATTTGGTTCTGTTATCGGTAGTTCAGTAGGTTCTTACCTTGCTGGCGACCTCAAGAATGGCAGATTCTCAATCAAGAATGCTCTCAAGTCTATTGACTGGGCTGGCGTTGTAGGTCAGAGTATAGGTTCTACTGCAGGTGCTGCTCTTGGTTCTTGCTTAGGTCCTGTTGGTACTATCATCGGCGGTATCGTTGGTGGTTATGCTGGTAACTGGATTGCTCAGAAACTTAAAACTTGGTTCGGTGGCAAAGGTGAATCTTATGGTTCAATCGGTATGCCAGTAGGCACTACTACTATGGGTTCAGTAGTTTCTAGCGAAGTTTCTATTGGTTCTGTAGCTGGTGGTTCTTCTACTGAAATTCCAGTTGCTATGTCTGCTGAAGTTCCTGTTGCAGAAGTTGAAGTTTCTGCTAGCGCTAACAACCTCGGTGCTTCTTACAGCTCTGAAGTTCAGTATGCTGAAGCTAGATATATGGAACTCTACAAACTCTATCAGGAAATGCTCAGCCAGGGTAGACAACAAGATGCTATCCAAGTTGCTGATCAGATGAACAAAGCTAAAGCTGAATACGAATCTCTCAAAGCTAAAGCTCAGTAATTTCTAAGTAATAAAAAGCCTCTGCTTCGGCAGAGGTTTTTTTATGTCTTTTATTTATTGTATAAAAATGATTAGCTATGCTAAAATAAATTAGTAAATTTGACCTGGGAGAATATTTGTTTGGAAAGCAAAAATACTACTATAATAGTGGTTTGTGCTGGTTGTCTTTTGATAACCTTACTTTTTGCTTGCTCTAAAGGTTGTGATAAAACCGAAGAAAATAAAGTAGTTGTTGTTCCTGAGCAAAAATTTAAACGAATTGATGAAAAAAAAGAGAAAGAAACAAAAACTAGTTCAAAGTTTTCTGGTAGTTCATCATATGGTCGAAGCTATGATTCTGGTGAATCTGCAGGACAACCAGCTTTATATACAGAAGAAGAATTGCAAAGACGTTCTAAAAGAATAAAAGAGCGCAAAGAAAAAATAGCACAATTAAAAAAAGAACACATAGAAGATATTTTAAATGACCCAAATCTTTCTTTAGAAGCTCGAGAGCAATTAAAAATACGTAATCATCCTTCATTTTTTAAAGGTATGAAAGCTTTTAAAAATCAGAACTATAAAGAAGCCATGATAGGTTTTTCTGAAGTTTTAAAAGACAAAGAAGCTACACCTTTAGCGAAATATTATGCGAGTTGGAATTTAATGGAAATTGCTAGAGAGACAAGTAATTTTGAATTATTTTTCTTAGCAGCTCGAACAAGAGCTAGTTTAATCGCAAAAGAAGATTTATCTATTATTGATATAGAAAAAACAAATGATGTAATGGAAGAATTAGATGTGGTTGAGAATTCTTTAAAAGCAATTAAAGATCCTAAATACTTTGATATTTGCGTTAAAAACAAACTTAAAGGTTATGACAAAATAAACATAAGAAAAGAGGATGAAGAACTGGCAAGAAAGAGAGTTAAGGAAGATATAGAGTATTATTCTAGTGTTTATAAGGAGCTGATAAAATGAAAAGGAAAGGTTCTGCAATTTTAACAGTTTTAGGCTCTATTACTGTCCTTGTTATAATCGCATTTGCTTTTATTAACTCTAGTAGAGAAAAAAAAGGTATTTCAAAACTAATGAGTGATGAAAAAAAGGCAGAAGCTTTAGCAGAATCAGCTACTGATTATATTATTAAATATATTAAAAAGAATGCTAATATTCATAAAGATTCAACAGAACCAAATAGTAAATATATAGAAGCCATATATTATTTACTCCGAGCTCCATTAATGGCTAGTGGTTCAGGTGATAATTTTAAATTAGATGTTTCTAACGCAAAACCAGTAGAAAAGATTGAAGATGTTTTTGATTTTCAACAAATACTAGAATCTTCAATAAAAGAAATTAACTGGGATGGAAAAGTTGAGATTACCTCTCGTTGTGAGCTGGTCAATGCAGAATATTTTACTCCTGTTGAAGAATCTTATAAAATTACAACAATAAATCAACAACATTTAACTGCAGAGGGAAAATCTGCAAAATTTCTTGATGACGATACCAGCAATTGCAGCGAAACTAACTTTAGCTGGGTTCCAAGTAATTGGGAGCTAAGACTAAAGTTTCCTGAAGGTAAACCATTAGAAGAAAAAAAGAGTTTTGATGTAACTGTTCAATTAGACGATGGTCCTCCTTTGGGCTGGATATCTAAAGATAAAACGATAGACTTGATAATCCGTCGCAAACAATCCACAGGACCAGAATCATTAAATCTTAGTATTATTTGTGATACTAGAAGTCTTTTTGGAGAATTTCATATTGCGGACATTAATATTCAAGATAAAATGAATAAAGTTGATTTTTTCCCAAATATTTCCCCAAAGACTTTGCAAGGTTTGAAAAATGGTTATTCTATAGGTGGAAATAATATAGATTATGATTTTTCAAATTATGTAACTAATATAACTAATCGTAAAAAAGAATTATCTGGGAATTATTCTAATTATTGCAATAATTTCAATTTTGATGACACTGATTTTGGAAACAAATGTTATTACATTGAAAAAGGTGGCATTTTAAGAATAACAACTAATGTTAAAAACAAAGATAAGAATCTAGAGAAAAGTCTTGTTACAGAAATACCTTTTAAAGTTAGTGATGTACAAGCAATTGCGCCAGAGTATAGCTTTTTCCTTGCTAATACTGAATTAGTTGCAAAAGATAAAGATCCTGATTTAACTCATCAATTAGGAGAACCTTTTGATTTAAACAATACAGATGACCCAACTTCTGGTTCATTTATAGTTCATAATGTTCCTTTTGAAGAAGGTAAAATTAATTATCAATCACTTCATGAAGGTAATCGTGTTGCTGGAATGATAAGAATTAATTCTGAGTATGGTGGTTCATATGTGAATGATGAGGTAACAAAAGTAAGAAGTTTTTTAGGTTTAAAAGATATGCCTGAGTCTACGGAAGCAAATAAATTTTGTACACCTTTTAATGAAGATTTTACTGATAATAAATTTAATACAAGAGTTTCATTTTGCTGGAATAGTACAACAAAACAACGCTATCATGAATTAGAGTTTCCATTACTTTATGAAACTAAAAAGAAAGATACCATTACAGGTTTAAAAAATGTTGTAAGTGTATTAAGTCAGGGTGGAAACGAAATAATCTCAGTTCCTACACTACTATTTGGAATTGCTCATATGGAATATCCGTTAGGAATTCGACCAGAAGGACCTATAGATACTATTTATAGCAGAACAGTAATTAGCTGTAAACCAGACGCTAGTGTGGATATGATTGATTTAGAGGTACATGACAAAACAAAAATATCTTATGTGTATGAACCTATCTCTACATATTCTAAAGGTGCTCCTACAACTCAGAATATTTATCCTTTCGGAGAAGATGAAAAATATAATCGCTCGGCTTATAATCCTGCTTTATATGGAATGCAAGATAAGGGACAAGGACAAGATTTTGTTGGGTATCAAATTAATCAAAAATGGAGATCAAATACAGACCCCAAGTATTGCCCGGCGAATTGTTATGATACATTGCAATATGCTAAAAAGGCTACTAGATACTATGATACAGCAGATGAATTCAAGAAAGATTTAGATTTGCCAGTAGATAAAGGCGGATTAAAAGAAGGGGATCATGTTCTGTTAAAAGGTGTTTATTATATAAAACTTGAAGGTGATGATAAATTAGAATTTAAACAACCTTTAAAATATAAAGGTAACGGATTAATTGTTTGCAAAAAAGGCGAAATAAATATAAATAGTGATATTACAAGAGTTGACGACACAAGTACTCTAGGAATTATTGCTAGAACAGGGCAAATTAATTTCAATACAAATAAAGTTATGGCAGCCTGTTTTTCAAATTTTGCTCCTTTTAGTGAATCAAATAAGCTAGAAATATACGGAAATTTGGTTTGTAATAATTTTGAAAGAAGTTATTTCTCTAAGAATGTACATATTTACTATGACAATACAATTTGTAATGTTACACCTTTTGCATCTTTAAGAAAAATTGGTAAGTTTGAACCTAAGCGTTATGCGGTAACTTTTGCAGACAATTGGTCTAAATATACTTTTGAAAAGCCAAAAGAAACTACTAATTAATTATCATAATATGTCGTATTTGCACATCTAGAGTTATTTGGTTCCCTTGTCTATTTGCTTCTAATATGGTAAAATTTAACGAATTATCATATTTTCAGGAACCAAATATTGGATGACAATAAAAAAATAATTATTATAGCTGTTTGTTGTTGTTGTCTTTTGATGACAATGATTATTGCCTGCTCAAAAGGTTGTGGGAAAAAAGAAGACAAAAAAGTAGTTGTTGTACCTAAGCAGAATTTTATAAATAATGAAGATGAAGAAATAAAAGATTATAAATCCGAAAATTCATATTCTTCTCCAATAAGATCATCAGGATCTTCTAGTTATTCTGATGAAAGTTCCGGTACTCCTCCAGCTTTACTTACTGAGGAAGAGAAAGCTGAAATGGCAAAGAGTCTCGAAAAAGATATTGAGAAAATAAATCAGTTAAAAAAAGAATGGTTTGAAAAAAAACTAAAAGAATCTGATAATTCAAAAACTGCTTTTGAACAGATGAAATTAAGATCTAATCCTTCTTTCCTTAAAGGAATGAATGCTATTGAGCAAAAAGATTTTGATACAGCTATACTTAGTTTTAATGAAATTCTTAAAGATAATAATGCTACACCTGTTTCAAAATATTTTGCTTGCTCTAAGTTAATGGATGTTGCAATGGAAAAGAAAGATATTGATTTGTATTTTATTGCAGCACGAATGAGAGCTAATTTAATAATGAAAGATGATTTAGAAGTATTAGGAATAGAAAAAGATGAAGATGCAATGGAGTGGGTAGATAAAGTTGAAAATACTTTAAAAGCAAGAAATGATAAAAAATATTATGACATCTGTGTTCAATTAAAAATGAGAGAAATAGAAGAAAGTGGTTTTGAAGTAGATGCAGAAACTAGAACAGAGATAGAGCAATCTGTTGATCATGATATAAAATATTATTCTGATTTATATAAGGAGCTAATAGAATGAAAAAGAAAGGTTCTGCAATTATAGCAGTTATTGGTTGTGTTACTGTTCTTGCTGTGTTAGCCTTTGCTTTTATTTCTTCTAGCCGTGAAAAAAAAGGCATTTCAAGTTTAATGAGTGATGAGAAAAAAGCTGAAGCATTAGCTGAATCAACAACAGATTTGTTTATTAAGGTTATTAAAAATAATGCTAACGTTCATGAAGAAAATCTAACAGCACAAAATATTCAATATATTGAACCTATATATTATTTGTTAAGATCACCCTTAAAAGCTAATGGTTCCGGAGATAATTTTAAATTAGATATATCTAATGCTAAACCAGTTAAAATTGAAGATGTTTTTGATTATAAACAATTTTTAGACCCGATGATTTCAGAAATAGGTTGGGAAGGTAAAGTAGAAATTTCTTCTATTTGTGAATTAGCCAATGCAGAATACTTTACTCCTTATAATCTTGATTACAAAGTTCCTAATATAGATAAAGAACATTTGCCTGCAGAAGGTAAATCTGCGAAATTTTTAGATGACGATAGTAGTTCTTGTTCTGAAACTCCTTCTTCTGATTGGAGTGATAATACTTGGGAATTAAGATTTAAGTTTCCTTCCGGTGATCCTACTTATGAAGAATATTCAACTAAGGCTGGGATACTACATGTAACTTTAAAAGTTGATAGAGAAAGAGAAGAATCTACGCTTTTACATATGAGAGCACAAATTTGGAAAAGAGTTTTAGGGAAAAAAGTATCTAAAACAAAAACTCTTGATGACTTTGATGTTCAAAAGAAAATGGATGAGGCTAATTTCTTCCCAAAAGTTAACCCTAAAACCTTGCAAGGCTTAGCGAATGGATATACAAAAGGAACTCCTGATTATAATTTTTCTAATTATGTTGATAACATTAAAGAAAGAAAAGCAACTATAAATGGTAAATATCAGAATTATTTAAATAATTTTAATATAGATAGTACGGATTTGAATAACGATCCTTTATTTATTGAAAAAGGTGCTATATTACGTATAACAACAAATGTAAAATATAAAAAGACTGAAAATACTACTTTAGAAAAAAATCTTGTGACTGAGATTCCTTTTAAAGTAAGTGATGTTCAACCAATGGCTCCTGAATATACCTTTTTTGTTGCTAATTCTACAAAAGTATCCGAACAAAAAGATATTTATTCTATAAATGGTGAAAGTATCCATCAATTAGGAGAACCTTTCGATTTAAATAAAAATTCTTTTGCAAAATACAATGCAACTCCCCCAGCTGGAGAATTTATTATTCATAATTTACCTATATCTTCGGAAAACAAAATTGATTATAACGAGATAAAGAATGGAACTAGAATTCCTGGTATGATTAGAATAAATACCAATTATGATACTACAGATAAAAAAGTTACAAAAATTAAAAGCTTTTTAGGAATTCTTGATAAACCTGAATATAATGAACTTAAAAAGTTTTTTACACCATTTAATGAATCTTTTACTGTAAATAAATTTAATACAAGGGTTTCTTTCATGTGGGATGATACTCCAAAACAGCGTTATCACGAAATAGAACTGCCTTTGCTTTTTGAAAAGTATAAGCATAGTTACAATCCTGGGCTTAGGGGTATAAAGAATATGCTTAAAATTTTCAAACAGAGTGGTTTCGAAATTTTATCAGTTCCTACATTACTTTTAGGTTTTTGTCACATGGAATATCCTCTAGGTCTTTTAGTAGAAGGACCAATAGATTCTGAATATAGTCGTTTAAGACTTATGGTAGACGTTAATTTGTCTTGGCTTTTCAAAGATAAGACAGAAATATATGTAGATTATGAACCATTATCGACATATTCAAAAAGCAATTCTTCTAATCAAGTAGTTTACCCCTTTGATAATTCTGGAACAGATGTTAACAATGGTTATGATCCTTCAACTTTTGGAATGCAAACTTTTAAAGGTTATGACCCTAATGGTATTTGGAATTCGAATAGTGATTTTAAATATTCGCCTGCTAATTGTTATGATGCTTTACAATATGCCAAAAAAGCTACAAAGTTTTATGAAACAGGAAAAGATTTTGCAAAAGATTTAGGTCTTGATATTTCAAAAGGTGGATTAAAAGATACTGATGGTTCTATAAAATTAAATGGCGTTTACTATATAAAGAAGGGTGGTCTCGTGTTAGATACAGCTATAAAATATAAAGGTTATGGTTTGATAGTTTGTAATAAAGGAATAATAGAAATTAATAAAGATATTACAAGAGCTGATTCTGATAGCACTTTAGGTATTGTTGCTAGAACTTGTCATATAAAATTTAATACAAGTAATGTAACAGCTGCTTGTTTTTCAAATAATGCACCTATTTGCACTTCTTCAAAACTTAATCTTTATGGAAATCTAGTGTGTAATAATTTCGTAAGAGGGAATTTTCTTGATGCGCATATCTTCTATGATAACACAGTATGCACTGTAACTCCATTTGCTTCATTGAGAAAAATAGGCAAGTTTGAACCAAAGCGCTATGCTGTTGCTTTTTCTGATAATTTTTCTAAGTATGCTTTTGAACAGGCAAAAGAGCAAAATAACCAGCCCTGATTTTATGTTTAATTCATAATTATTCTTCTAAGTGTTGTCGCCAATATTTATTGCGACCTTTAAATTTATCTAATGAATCTAAATTTTGTAATTGTCTTACAGAGACCATAAGACTTTGAGTATAACTTGCCACATCTGTGAATCCTGGAACTTTTGCCTCCATATTCACCGTTATAATTACCTTTCCCTTTTGTTCAGTATCATTTTCCCAATCGCCTTCTTCTGTATTTATGTTTTTAACATAGCGTGCTACCACTTGTCCCCCGCGCCTACATACTCCATCGCTATCAACAGAATAGGTTATATCTTCTCCAGATACACTACTTTCAGCAACATCAAATATTGGTGCATTTTCATTGTCATTTACTTTTGCTATTTTAAATCTTGGTGAAGCACCTAATTCATAATCTGGTTTAAATTTTTCTATGTTGTTGCTGTCGAAACCATCTGGTATAACAAGACAGCCCGAAATGTCTCTCTCCATTGCTCTTAAAAGAATTTGTGCTTCTTGTCTTAAAGTAGCGATAATTGTAGCTTTTACTCCCTGCCTTTGCGTATCTCTCATAAATGAAATCGCAAAACCTAATATAGATACTAGAATAGCTGCTCCTATTATTATTTCAACTATAGTAAATGCTTTTCTGTTCTTCATTATTTAACCTTAACAAAAGTAGATGATGTTTTCCTTTCAGCTCCGCCTCTACTCTTCCAAGTAACGGTCAAAGTAAAGCTCATTGTTTTTTCATCTACACTATCTGGAGTTATTGTCATCTCCAAATCTGAAAATTTTGACTTTATTTCATCATATATTTTTTTTGTGTTTGGAGGAGCATTATTAGCATTGATAAATCCCTTAGATTCTTCAAACGAATATTGTTTTATCTCGTTTTTAAATGATTCCATCAATTTACTAGCAGAAACATTTTTGTGATATTCGATTTCATTTGCGGCACTATATGAGAAAAACATATATACTGGTATCGCTATTAAAGCAAAAATACACAACGCAACCATTATTTCAACTAATGTAAAACCATTTTTATTATTTTTAATCATTAACATTTTTATCATAATAAGATTTAGACCAATTATTTGCAAATGATGCATAATATCTTTTTGGATTCTGTTTATATAGATCAGAAAAATCAGTATCAGGCACTACGATATTTTTAGAACAATAAACGATGTTCGTAACTCCAGTTACATTACTTCTATCAAAGCTGTTTGTTATTAAATTTCCTTTTATTGTTGCCGCTGTCAAAGTTGGAGCCGCATTAGAATAACAACTTGCGTTTACTTCACATTCTTTTATTGTCATACTACCTTTTCTTGCTATTAAACCAAGAGAAGAATTCTTACCATTATCATCCTCAAGTTCAATATTTCCATTAATTTCCATACATTCTTCAGCTACGATTAATCCGCTACCTACAAAAGTTTTATTTCCTAAGCTAACATTACCTTCTATGTATATAACTCCATCTAATCTTATATTATTTCCATCCTTTAGACCGCCTTCTTTTACTTCTATATTGCAATCACTATCAAATCCACTTTGATTTTTATAATATCTGCTTGCTTTCTTTTTATATTGTATGTCGGAATATAAGAATTCGGGCCAATTTTCTGGAGAGTCTGGATCATATGCTTTTAGAGAGGTTTTGTTTGTATTTATATTAGGCAAACCATAAGTTAATTTAGTAGATTCATTTGTCGGGAAATCATTTTTGTCTTTTATTTCATACCAAATTTGAAATTCGCTGTCTATTTTACCGTTTTTAGGCTCAAATTTAAAGCCATCATCTTTTAAATCGACAGTAAAAGTCATCTTAGGGAATAAATGAGCGCATAATTCAGACAAAGAAGATTCAACTTTCCCCTCGACAGTTATTCCTAAGGGGTAATCTAAATGACCGTAACCATATAAATAAGTTGGTTTATCTAAAATATTGCTTGTTGCACAACCTTCAAACATTTTAACAATCGACTCAAAACCAGTTATAGGACCTTGCATAGCTTTTTCTACACCAGCTAGAGTTGGAAAATGTATTTTTGTTGGTTTTAAAAATTCACCACAGTTGCCTTGTCCTTCTGCAAATCCAAAAGTTAATTTTAACTGTAGATTTGACTTATATGGATAATCTTTAACTTCATTTTTTGTAATGCATAGCATTGGCATATCAGATAGACCTAATTTGCCTTCTTCTAAGCCGCCACAGTTAGTAGGTATTATATTGTCTTCTCCTAAGTCATTGCCGTTTATTCTTACTTTGCCAGCACATGGAGCTTCAGACGACCAGGCTTTGTAAGGTATTATTTTTTTTGACGAAGAATCAAAATCTTTTCCATCTAATCTGTTACCATTGTTTAAGACAAATATTTCATCTGGAGAACCAGCAGAATCACTGTTTCCTACTAATTTAACTGTTGCTCCATCTCCACAAGATACATCTGAAGACGAATTATTAACAAAAAATGTATATGTTGGAGCAATAGGTTGTACATCTGAAACCTTAAATGGAATTTCTGTTACAAGCTTCTTTTTTATTGGAGCCTTGTCTTTAGGTGCATACTCTACTTTACAGGTCAGACGCAAAATACCGCCTTTTTCTATTAAATCGCTCTCCAACGAACCTTGAGGGTTTGCTTTATCTAACCAACTACTATCTATTGTTCCTCCACCACCAATCTCATTTAACATTTTTGATGGCTTTAATAAATCAAGATTTTTAAATGCGCTGACTTTCTCTGTCATAAGCTTTTCTAAATCAACTGAATTCCCATTTTCGATATATTTATTCGCAGTTTTATTATCAGAAAGAAAACTATGGAGTTTTTCATTAACAAACTTATTAAATTCTTCTTCGCTGCTAAAAGTAGTTTTAAGCATATCTTCTATTTTATCTAAGTTTGCATTGTCTTCAGAAGAGCCAAAAATACCGGTTAAAGCAGAACTAAAAGCATTCCCGCGATATTTTTCTAATATATTTTCTAATAAAGTTTTAAGACTATTATATAGTTTATTTGATATATATACGCCAAACTCCATTGCTGTCTTTTTGGTTTCATCACCTGTATCTTTTAATAATAAATCAACCTTTGTTTTTTCAAAGTCACTTACATCAACATCAAAATCTTCTATTACGTCTTTTATCGACGTCGATAATTCCAAATCTATATCTATTGGCTGAGAAACGTATTTGTATCCCATAAATTTTGAATCTATTCCGCTAACTTGAGTCGACGAATATGCGTTAAATATCCCAGTATCATACTTATCTGCATAGGCATTATTTATAGATTCTACTTCTGATTTGGTCGTAGTCGGATACATAAAGCTAAATTCCCAATTATCATTAGAAGCATTAGACTCTCCACTAGATTTAACATAGCTTTCGGGAGAGCTTGGCATTACATCTACACCTACAACCTCATATTCTCCGCCGAAATTTTCTACGTGAACTATTTCCGCTTTTACGTCATCCAATATTTTATAACTTCCTCCATCATCAGTAAAAGCAGATTGTATTGAAGAATAATATTCTGGAGGAATTAAATCTTCGGCTGATATTGAAACAACTTGATTTGTTTCTCCACATCCCGGATTGGCATATTTTTTTCTTAATAAATTATAAATTATTGTTTCCTGATCATCATTGGCTTTTTCTCTTATATCAGCGATTACTCTATCTAACACAGCTTCTGCAAAAGCTTCTGCTTTCTTTTCGTCGCTCATATATTTTCTCATGAAACCTCTCTTAGATCTACTATCCATAACTGATGTTATAATAACTAGCAAAACCACAATTATTACTAGAATAACTACGAGGGCATAACCTTTGTTTTTTTTCATAGTTTTAATAAATCCTTATATAGATTTTCATACATTACGATTCTGTCGTTTAGAACTCTTTCTGCATCTGATCTATTTCTTAAAGTTCTTTTTGCTAATTTGTCAATTAAACTATCTTTATACGTTGGATCTGATCTGGCTTTCATATAATCAGTAAATTCTTCCGTCCATTTAAGATAACTATCACTTTTCTCAACATTTAAAACAGATAAATCTTTTGTAGCCATTAGATTGCCTTTTATCTGGATCAATTTTAGAAATAAATCTAAATCACCAGTAAATTGAGCACAATCTAACAGGTATTCTACTGTAATATATTGTGTCTCTGGAGAAATATTTTTATCTTTTAAAACTTCAAGATAGTTACTTATAGCCAATTTATAATCGTGATTTTTATGAGCTTTATAACCATTTACATAATTTTTATTTTCCATTAATTGAGCTTTTATCTTAACTTTAGCTGGAGTATTTGGATCTTCTATTAGTTTTTTTATGTGTTCCTTTATCCATTCTTGTTGGTCTTTTCTTGCCTTTTCCTGAAAAGCAAGTATCCTTTTACGTTGCTCATCAGTCATTTGACTTTTTGAAGAGCTCTTTTTTCTATTAGTAGTTGAACTTGAATAATAAGAAGAAGAAGAAGATGATGATGATGATGATGAAAATGAAGAAGAAGATGATGAAGAAGAAGATGAAGATGATGATGATGAAGATGAGTTACGATAATTTGAGTAATTGTTCTTTTTTGATTCTTTAGTAACTGTTTTTCCATCTATAAATTTATTGTTTTTCCCAGAATTGCCTGAGCTTTTATTATCTCTGCCACAACAAAGAATTAGCAAAACAAAGCAGAGCAAAAGAATAACCCCACCTATTATAAAATTTTTTCTTTGTTCGTCTTCCATAGATTACATACAATACCTCTTATTTTAATATAGCATATATTTTTATTTATAGCAAAATTTAAATTCCAGGGCAAACCTTCCATTGCAAACGCAAACTTTTTTTCCCAAGGCCCTGATTAAACCAACTTGTTTAATAAACTTCTCTATGATAAAATTGTAAAAGGAGATTTAGTATCGAGTAGGTTTTGAGGATTGGACAATAATAATACAATTATTGCTGTATGTGTATTGTGTCTATTGATGACACTCCTTTTTGCTTGCTCAAGAGGTTGTTCTCAAAAAACAGAAAAGAAAGAAGTTGTTACACAACCTAAAATCTTTAGACCTGAAAAAGAAGATAAACATTATTCTGAAAAGACTTATTCCAGCAGTTCTAGCAAATCTAGTTCCTATGGCAAACCTCCTGCTCTTTTATCTAGAGATGATAAAGAAAGATTAGAAAAAAAATATAAAGAAAACCGAGAAAAAATAAATAAATTAAAAAAAGAAGAAATAGAAAAACAGCTTAAAGATCCTAATCTTTCTCCTGTTGCAAAAGAACAAATTAGATTAAGAACAAATCCTTCTTTTGTGAAAGGAATGTATGCTTTTAATAAACAGGATTATAAAACTGCTATTAATTCTTTTAATGAAATAGTAAAAGATCCTAATACTACTCCTATTTCTAAATACTTTGCTTGTTCTCAATTAATGGAAGTTGCGAAAAGAATGAAGGATTTAGATCTTTACTTTATTGCTGCACGTATGAGAGCTAAATTAGAGGCAGAAGAAGATTTATCAATGTTAGGAGTAGAAAAGGGTACATTTTCTCTTGAATGGTGTGCTAAAGTTGAAAACTCTTTAAGAGCAAAAAATGACCCAAAATATTTTGATATTTGTGTTGAATTAAAATTGGCAAATGCAACAGGTGAAGTAAGTCCTAAAATTAGACGTATGGCAGAAGAAGAAGTTAAAAAAGATATAAAATTTTACTCTAAACAGTTTAAGGAGCTTATTGAATGAAAAAGAAAGGTTCTGCAATATTAGCCGTTCTTGGGTGTATTACTGTTCTTGCAGTTTTAGCTTTTGCATTTATTGGCTCAAGTAGAGAAAAAAAAGGCATTACCCGTTTAATGAGTGATGAAAAAAAATGTGAGGCATTAGCTGAGTCTGCAAGCGATTTTATTCTTCAATTTATTAGAAAGAACGCAAACAATCACGATCAAAACAATAATACAATGTCCCCTATATATTATCTTCTTAGAGCTCCTTTAAAAGTAAAAACTGCTGGGACAGATGGTGGTAACCATGAATTAGACGTTTCAGATACAAAAGAATTAGAATTAGAAGCTTTAATACCTTATGATAATGTTCTTGCTCCGACTATTGAGGATATTGGTTGGACAGGAAAAGTTACTATTAAATCTATTTGTGAACTATGTAAAGCAGAGGCTTTTACACCATATACTGATGGCTATTTTGTTCCTACAATAGATGTAGAGCATTTGCCAGCAGAAGGTAACTCAGCGAAATTTTTAGATGATATAGATGCTAATTTTACATCTGATAAGTCTGGATGGCAACCTAGTGACTGGCATATACAGATAAAATTTCCAGAAGGAAAAGAAACAGAAGAATCGGTAACTTACGATTTAAAATACGATTTAGGTTGGTTAGGTTCGATTGCTGGTATAGATGATGTTGATTTGCCAGATATTAAAATTAAAGTTAGTCGTGATAATGAAGAGTCTGTAGTATTTGGTGTTTGCATAGATTTGCAACCTTTAAAAGATATAGAAATATTAAGTTGGCACCCTTTTGAAGAAGTTGCCAAAGGTATTGAACATTTAACTACCTTTAAAGTTGACCTTCAACATTTGGTTAATACTTACCATAATTTATTCCCTGATATTCCAGATAAGACTTTACCTGGTTTAAAGAATGCTTTTACAATAGGTGATCTTGATTATAATTTTTCAGATTATGCTAGTAAAATTTCTGGGGAAATGGGTAATATAGAAAATGGTTACAATCTCTGCTTAAATAATTTTAACTTGAGCAGTAGTTGTAATTTCGGTGCAGATAGTTATTATCTAGAAAAAGGTGGTATTCTTAGAATAACTACAACAGTTGAATATAAAAAGGATGATAATAAAACAATAGAAAAAACTCTTGTGTCAGAAATTCCTTTTAAGGCTAGTGATGTTCAACCAATGGCTCCTGAATATACGTTTTTTGTATCTAATTCTACAAATGTAGATCCTGATGATGATGTTGTTATTGTTAGTGGTGATCCTGGAACTACAGGACAATTAGGGGATCCGATAGAATTTAATTTGTTGGATGGTAGTGAAAAAGCTTTTTATTCTGGATCATCTGCTCCTATACCTTATGGAAGTTTTATTATTCATAATGTACCAACTAAAATGGATTCTACTGCTGTCGCAAGTATAATAAAAGAAAAGATAGATTATTCCGCATTAGGTGAAAAGCGTATTCCTGGTATGGTTAGAGTTAACTCTCAATACCCTGGAAATAAAAATAATGGTGTTACTCAAATCAGAAGCTTTTTTGGCTTAGTTGCTCAGCCTGAACTTACAGAATTTAATAAGTTTTTTACACCTTTTGATTCTATTAAAAAGAATCCGAAGGAGAATAAATTCAATTCTATCATTTCTTTCTGCTGGCAAGGCGATGACGAAAAGGATACTACTACTGAACAGCGTTATCATGATATAGAGCTTCCTGTGATATTTGAAGATGATAAGACAGGAAAAGAATTGTTTGGTAAGGGTGTAAAAAATGTTATTAGTTTCTTAAAAAGTAGTAGTTTCGCTATTGTTTCTGTACCTACTCTTCTTTATGGAACTTGTCATATGGAATATCCTTTGGGTATAGTGGTAGAAGGACCAGTAGAAACGGTTTATAGTCGAACTAGAGTATATGTAAAGCCTACTGGAAAAATAGGTTTTATTTCTTTTGATGAAGCTTCTGAATTATACTTATGTTATGAAAAGGTAATTAATTCTTCAAATGGTGATGCTTACGCATTTGATGGTACTGATAGTAAAGAAAAGGGAAGTAGAGACGCTCAGAGAGCTGTTCCTTATGGTATGCAAGGTTTTGTAGGCTATGGTAGCGAATGGGATTCTAATGGTGATTATAAATATTCACCTGCTAATTGTTACGATGCTTTGCAATATTCAAAAAAAGCTACTAAATATTATGAAACAGCTGATGAGTTTCAACAAGCTCTAGGTATAAGTGTTGAAAAAGGTGGTTTGTCTTCTGGTAGCTATTTACTTCTAAATGGGGTATACTATATAAAAAGTGGTGACATTTCCTTGGGAGATATAAAATACAAGGGTAATGGACTCATTGTTAATAAATCTGGAATCATTAATATAGATGGTTCTGTAACAAGAGATGATGATGATGATGAAAGCACTCTAGGAATAATAGCTCGCGGAAGTGCAATTTCTTTTAATACAAATAAGAAAATTATGGCTGCTTGTTTTTCTTGTAATGCTCCAACTGTTGCTGGTAATTTAAATCTTTATGGTAATTTAGTTTGTAATAATTTTAAAAGAGACGATATTGGAAATAATACTAATATATATTATGACAACACAATTTGTACCGTGACTCCATTTGCGTCACATAGAAAGGTGGGAAAATTTGAACCAAGGCGATATGCGGTAGCATTTGCTGATAATTGGTCAAAATTTAGTTATGAACAGAATAAATAAAACTAAATCTGGGTTCT
The DNA here is from genome assembly GCA_946407375.1 of uncultured bacterium. Classification (GTDB taxonomy): domain Bacteria; phylum Muiribacteriota; class Ozemobacteria; order Ozemobacterales; family Ozemobacteraceae; genus RUG334. Next base: position 119 of record CAMJNS010000011.1, on the reverse strand, counting down.
CATTGGCAGAAATTTCTCTAGCAGTATTAATTTTTGCTCTTTGAGCAATTCCATTATATTATGCTATTTCATATGGTTCTGCTGAAGAACTTCAATTAGAAAAAATGGCTATAGCAAAT
>CAMJNS010000010.1 GCA_946407375.1 uncultured bacterium | reverse complement strand
GATACTGCAAAACATGACCACCCATTGACAAAACGTCAGTAACACCTTTTACAGTTTGAAGCTGATACTTAATTACCCAATCATTAAGCTCACGAAGCCAAGTATTTAAATCTTTGCCTTCTGTATTCACAACTTTTGGGTCTGCCTTTAAATAATACATAAAAACTTGACCTAAACCTGTTGTAATAGGGCCTAAGGTCGGCTTTCCCTCTAATTCAGGCAAATCTGCAACAGCAGCAGATAAACGTTCGCTTACAAGTTGTCTGGCAAAGAATATGTCTACGCTATCTTCAAAATAAACATAAATAACAGCTAAACCAAAAGCCGAGGTGGATTTTACCATTGTAACACCTGGTAATCCATTCATTGTAGACTCTATTGGCCATGTTATAAGGCGTTCTATTTCTTCCGGAGCCATTCCATGACTCTCACAGAATATAGAAACCATTATTGGTGATACATCAGGGAAAGCGTCAACAGGCATTTCTTTATATTGTCGAATACCTACCGCAATTATAGCTATTACAGCAAGAACTACCAGCCAAGGGCGTTTTAAAACAGCTATTGGTAATTTTTCAAGCATATTAATTAGCCTCTTTTCTTAGTGACCGTGCCCAGCGTGAGGGTCTATTCCACTGGTTACTACGATAGATTTAAGTGTGAATGCACCCTTAGAGACATATTTCGTTCCAGCTTTAATACCGCTAATTATTTCTATATTTCCGCTATCTTCTCTTCCTACTACAACGTCAACTGGCTTAAAGCCTTCATCAGATTCAACAAATACAACATTACTGCCTTTAATATTTTGAACAGCTTCTTTAGGCAGAACAATTGGAAGATTATCTGCTGAAATATCTATTTTACCAGTAACAAAACTACCTGGTCTGAACCTGTTATCATGATTATCTATCAAAACCCTCACCATTGCAGTTCTCGTATCTTCACTGATAATGGGGCTGACAGTTATTATTTTCCCTATTGTTTTATCTTCTTCATCAGAAATAATAGTAACATTCTGACCTTCTTTCAAAGAAGAAAGTTCCTTACTTGATGCTTGTAAATCAGCATAAACAGAATCTAAATCGGCTATTGTGAAAATTGTTTTGTTGCTTTCCGCTTCTTCTCCAAGTTCTATATTTCTTGCTGTTATTGTTCCAGAGCGTTTAGCCTTTATTTCCACAAGAGAAAACATCTCTCCGTTGCTGTGAAAATGCTTGCCATTTTTTTCATTGTAAACACAGCTATTGTCCAAACATTCCTTTTGATAAACCGCACCACTAATATTTAATTTTGCTATGTCATTGGTAGTTAAGCCTAAAATTCTTAAATTCTGTTCGGCTGAATACATTCTAAATTCATCTGTTTTATGGCTCTGCTCTATTTCAAAAAGCCTCTGTTTGACTTCGTAAGCTATAGTATCTCTAACAGAAAAATATTCTGCTCTAGCTTTATCATAAGCACTTTTTGTATTTAAATAGTCATTTTCGCTGATAATTTTATCCTTAAACAATTTGCTTTTTCTATCAAAGCTTTTTTTGCTTATAATAAATTCGGAATATGCAGCAATAAGCTTGGCACGATATTCTCCCATATCTGAGTTATTATCATTTAACAGATTGTCATTATTTTCTGGCATCTTAGAAAGAGCTTTTAAAAGTTTATTAACATTCTGATTCATAACTTTAGCTCTTTCCAAATTCATTTCAGAAATAGCAGTCTGATTGAATCTTTCATAATATTCAGATTTTGCCTGTCCCATTACAGCACTATCTAACACTGTCAATGTCTGACCTTCCTTAACTTTATCTCCCACATTGAAAAATATTTTCTGACAAATTCCGCTAGCCCTGGCTACGTGATGGGTTTGGTTATTTGTATTTATTTTTATTTCACCATTAAGCGTAATATTTTTAGATAGATTACCTTTTGAAGCCTCCGATACGACTATATTAGAAGCTTTTATCTGTTCTTTGGTTAGTTTTATACCTTCATCATGGTGGTCGTGATGTCCATCGTGGTCATGTTTATGCTTATGGTCGTGATTATGTTCATGTTGATGGTCATGACTATGTTCATTATTGTGATTGTGATTATGTTCGTGGTCATGGTCTTCATCGTGGTCATCATCATGATACTTTTCATGATGATGTTCCTTTGAATGATTATTTTCAGTATGAGCTGAAAGAATTGAAGTATAGCTGAATACAAGATATATAAATAATATACTTATAATTATTTTTTTATTCATGATTTTATCCCTTAATTTAAGATTAATAGAGCGTAAGTGTGGAGAGAGGTAAGAGGCAAGAGATGAGAGAATACCCTCTTTTGTAAAGAGGGATGTCACGTAGTGACAGGGAGATTTTCAATAACATATAGTTTTTTGGACTCAACTTTCTGTTGCTTAATTAACTTCTCAAAAATCCCCCAGTCATTCTACGAATGACATCCCCCTTTAAAAAAGGGGGTAATAAAGAAGTCTAAACACACAAGCTTTCCAGCCACTTAAATTTGCCCAGTAAGTATGGCGTATTCACTAATTGCATTGAATAGTTTACATTGCAATTCCAGATGCAATAATTCTGTTTCAAGAAGTGATTTTTTTGCATCAAAAAGGTCTAGCAAACTTTTTTCCCCAGAATTAAAAGCCGTTTGAATTTGTTCATAGGATTCTTTTGCTGATGGCAGAAGCATAGATTCAAGATTTCGAACTTCTTTAGTCAAAGATTCTTTTTCATGAAAAGCGGTATAAATCTTTGCTGAAATTTCTGAATTTACACTATCTATATAAAGCTTTGCTGCTTCAACTTCAGCTTGTGCACTTTGCATTTTACCTTTAACAGAATTTCTAGTTAAAGGAACAGAGGCTTCAACAGCAAAAGCATGGTCTGAAGTAGCTCTATATTTACTATAATTTACGGTTAACTCAATATCAGAAACTCTTTCCGTTTTAGTCATATTATATTCTGACTCTGCCAATTTTAACTCGGCCTTTGCCAAGGCTAATTCAGGTAATCCTTCAATATTGATACTTTCTGGAGCAGATAATTCTTCCTTTATGAAAGATTCTGCGTTTATAGAAATACCTTTATATTCAAAAGTTTTTTCGCCTAACAAGGTTGCTATTTCGTTTTTGAGTGATATTATGTCTAACTCAAGATGCTTTTTTAGAGTTTCTTCTCGGGTAAATTCCACATAAGCTCTTGTTGAATCTATTTGAGCTAGTTCTCCAGCAGCAACTTTTTTGTTTACGCTGTCTGAGTTTTGTCTAGCAAGCTCAATAGATTCCTTCTGTATTTCAAGCTCTTTTTCAAGCTGATATAGCTTAAAAAAGGAAGAAGCAACTTTGAGCTTCATTTCTTTCTTTGCAATTTCAACTTTTAACATTTCTGTGGTTTTTGTGGAATTTGCTATTCTGATACGCTTTTTCCTTTTACCAGCAGTTTCTATTGTTTGAGATAGGCCTATTGTAGATTTCATAGAAGAAGTCTTTTTGTATTCGCCATTCCCCGCAAAATCTTCTGCCCCTATAATCAAACTTGGCGAAGGAACTACTTTTGCTTGCTTTACTAAACCTTCGTTCTTTTCTTCCTGCTTCATCAAAGCAAGAAGTGAAGGATTTGATGTAACAGCTTTTTCTAAAGCTGTTTTTAAAGTTAATGTATTAGAATTGAATTTTTTTGCATCTTGCTCAGCATAGAGGTTTGAAGCTAAACAGAAACATAATATTGACACAAGAATTTTATTTATATCCATAGGTTTTTACTTTCATAATAAGATTATATTTTAGCAGGTAAATTATGAGTTAAAGCCATAATAAGAGATAAGAGATGAGAGATGAGGGGATTGTTTTAGGATTCATAAAGCCCCTCATTGGTGGCTGTCCGAAAAATAGGTATTGATTCCAAAATTATATTGTTCAAATTGGCTACACATTTGTCATAAAGAGTATAGCGTATGGGCTTTAGCCCTGAAAGCTATACGTTTATGACAATGTGTAGACTACTAACAAATAAATAGTAATTTTTCAGCAAATTTCAAGTTTTTGGACAACCTCATTAAGGTATCAAATAATTAGCACTACAGTCTTAATACTGTTAAGTTGAGAGGATTCTATTTCAGGCTTAATAAATAAAAATTCGCCTTTATTGGTATCTGAATTTGTAAAATCTATTTGTGAATTAAAAGTAAAAACCAAATGATTCAGAAAATAATCACTAGATGAAACTACAGGATTTTGAGTCGGGTGGTCATGAGGTTCTTCACTATCACAACAATCATGAGGCTTTGAATGTTTTTGGTGATTTGCATTAGAATCAGAGCAATGATGGGAACAATGGCTGTGTTCGTGCTCAATTATACTATTATGTGAAATAAATACAGGTGCGATTTCTCTACAAAAAATATGTTCAAATTCAAAAACAGACAACAAAAAGCTAAAAACCGCCCAGATAATAAATATGTTTTTAAACCTTCTTGCCAATTTTGCTACCTCTTTAACAAGGTTAGCATATCCATAATTACTAATCAATAAAATTAGATTTAATCTAACATGCATAATTATTTAGCTTATAATGCAGTTTCTAAAGATTTTCCACTTAATGTTTCTATTGCCAATTCAACTCCCATTGTATGAAAATTCAAATAGCTTGAATTCATTTTTATCTCCAACTAAAAATGTCTTTTTAGAAAAGACCTTTTTAGTGCAGAAATTATATATTATTTCTGCTTAGAGAAAATAGAGTAGAGATAAAGAGATTTTGGGGATTGTTTGTTTTCAACCCCAACAAATTATCAATTTCTTAGCTCTAAATTCTAGACTTTCATTTCTAAATAATCTGATTTTAGCATATAGCTTAAAGCTTATTAAAAAAGGAGATACTTTATGAGGTTTAATTCAAATTCTTTGTTCAGAAATATCTTTTTGCTAATGGCTTTGATATCTAGCCTTCTTCTAACCGCCTGCGGTGGTGGCGGTGGCGGTGGTGGAGGAGGTGGAAAAGGAGTTAACGAAGCAATGGTAGGTACCTGGTATTTGAATTTTGAAGATGGAAAACCAGTTGTTCCTAATTCAAAAGGCGAAGTTTCTTATATGATTTTAAAATCTGATGGAACCTGCACCATGAAAGACTTTGACTTAACAGATTATGGTCATCCAACCTATTGGGAAATTACAACAAGCGAAGGAACAGACAAAGGAACCTGGAGCTATGCTGATGGTAGATTATATGTAAAAATTGATGGAGAAGAAATTAGTGTACCTGTTTCTTTAGATAATGGTAAATTAACCATAACTTGGACCTACGAAGATTCTAAAGAAACTTATACTTCAGTTTACAAGAAAACAAAGTATGGAGAATCACAAGATAGCGGTGGTGGTTCGTCTCAACCAGTTAACCCATCAAATCCTCTTTCAGATACAGAAAAAGCCTTAATTGGTAAATGGTATTTGAATTATTCTGATCAGTTTCATATACTTCCAGATTCGGAAGGAAATGTTTTCGCTACAGAGTTTAAAAAAGACCATACTTTTACTGACTATATGCCAGTCTATATAGATGAATCTGAATCTAATAGAGCTTCTTTTAAGTTAAAAACGAATATTAAGACTAGAAATAGTTTACGTCTTTCAAGTAAATATGAAATTCATACTGCTACAGGTACATGGAGTTTAGAATCAGGTAAGCTTTATCTTAAGTATACTGATGGCAATAAAAAGAATGACTATGAACAAGTATTTTCAAATGTAGCCGTTAAAAATAATACTTTAACTTGGACTTACTCAAGTAATGATGGTTATTCAGCCAATGAAATATTCAAAAAAACAAAATGGACAAAACCTACAGAACCTGCATCTGCAACAAAAGCTATTGTGGGCACTTGGTATTTAAATTCAATAAACGGTGAAAGTGTTGAACAAAATACAGAAACAGAAAGGTGGGAATTTAAATCTGACCACACAGCTAAATTACCATTTGAATTCACTAATGGTGCCGATAAATCAAGTAACCAAGGAACTTGGTATTATGATTTTGGTATGATTTATATTATTCCAAGTTGGGGAAATAATAATGATGAATTATGGATTGAAATTGATTTTGAGAAACAATCATTAATAGATCATAGTTGGAGTTACGAAGAAGAAGAAGGAAAAGAAATAGTAAATATATACAAAAAAACAAACTCCACACAGCCATCAACTACAACAAATAAAGATTTAGTTGGCACCTGGTATTTGAACTATGATGATAATAAGCCTGTGATTCCTAATTCACAAGGTGAAGTTGAAACTTTAACCTTAAAATCTGATGGGACTTGTACATGGAAAGAATTTGATACTACAGATTATGGTCATTCCAGCTATTGGGAAACTGAAGGAACAGCAGATATTGTTTCAGGCAAATGGAGCTATTCTAATGGAAAACTGACAACAACTATTGAAGGTTATACGATGAGTTTTCCTGTAACTCTTAAAGACGGTGCTTTAACCATAACTGGCACCTATGAAGGTTCTACAGAAACTTATACTTCAGTTTACAAGAAAACAAAGTATTCAAAATAATTATAAATAGGATAAATATACAAAAGACCTTAGAGAAATCTGAGGTCTTTTTCTTCTTCTTTAAGCATTTTCATTGTTGTTGGTAGTTTTGTTGTTTTTATTGTTAAGATTTAAAAACTAAGAAACTTTACAATAATATATATCTTGGTATATACTTTAATATATGGGAGGAATTTGTTTATGGCTACGGCAAAAATATTTGAAAATGGCAGAAGTCAGGCTGTAAGACTGCCAAAAGAATATAGATTTAAAGAAGATGAGGTACTAATTAATAAAATTGGAGATATTGTTTTGCTTATGCCTAAAAACGAAGAATGGAAAGCTTTTAAACAAAGCTTAGATCTTTTTTCAGAAGATTTTATGGCTGATGGTAGATTGCAAAATTACCAAGAAACAAGGGAATCTTTATGAAATATATGCTAGATACAAATATTTGTATCTTCATAATAAAACACAAACCAGATAAGGTTATTAATAGGTTTATAAAGCTCAAAGCAAATGATATTTGTATATCCTCAATTACTTTTGCAGAACTCTCTTATGGAGTTGAAAAGAGTCAGGCAAAAATGAAAAACCGTATAGCTTTAACTCTATTTCTTTCTAACATAGAGATTAAGCCTTTTGATTCCAAAGCAGCTGAGGAATATGGAATAGTTAGAACTGAATTAGGAAAAGCTGGCCAACCAATAGGTCCTTTAGACACTCAGATTGCAGCTCATGCACGTTCACTAGGCTTAACTTTAGTTACTAACAATACAAGAGAATTTAAAAGAGTTTCTAAACTAACTGTCGAAGACTGGATAGTTTAATTATTGAATAAAAACTCGTCAACGCAAAGCTTACGCTTTGCTCCACCATTAGTCTCACTTACGTTCGCCAGCTTCCTCGCATAGCGTGGAAGCATTGGGGAAAGTGGTTCCTCAGGAACCGAAAGAGGGCTTAATGGATTGCCACGCTACTGCAATGCTTTGCATTGCAACCCCCTCAGTCACTACGTGACAGCTCCCCCACCGTTCGTGGGGAAGCTTCTTCGGCTCACAATGACGATTATAGCGGGGTTACTCTAGTTCTATCAACCCGTCTACACAATGTTATGCATTCAGAAGACCCCTTTCGGCACTACGTGCCACTTCCCCCGACTAAATCGGGGGCAGATCTTATTGAACTCAAACATTTACTTTTATCCGATGATAAGTCGCAAGAACGCTTCGATGTCTAAAAGGATGTATTTCAGCTTATTGATAAGGTTTTTAGATTAATGTTTTCTTTTATTTTTTTATTTTCCACAAACCTGTTTTCTTAGAGCCTATTCTTTCTATATAGCCTTTTTCTTGCAATGTTTTAAAATATCTGGATATAGTTCTTTTAGGAATATTTAATAATATTGAAGCTTCATCAATTGTTGTTCGAGGATTGAGCAACAATTGTTTTAAAATATTTTGCTCATTGTTATTTAAAGTGTCATTTAAAGTGCCACTTATATTGCCATTTAAATTGCCATTTATGTCAGATTTATGATTATTTATGACTTCCTGATTAAAAGGAATAACAACATTAATATAATTATTATTTATATCAAAAACTTTTTCACCATAATAATCGATAATAGTCGGCACTCCATGACCTGTATGTTCAGCTATTTCTAAATCTTGAAAAACTCTCATTAAAGCGGTATTTCGTGGAATACTTATTCCTCTAAAAAACTGCTCTTTTGTTTGTTTAAAAGGTAAGCCACCATGAGATATAATTTCTAACCTATCTTCGAAAAAGCTTATCAATGGTTCTGTTATATTCCAATCGTTGTGAACCAAAGCATTAATTAGTGCTTCATTTACGGAATCCATATTATATAGGTATATATCTTTTCTTGGCCGAACCCTAGTGTTTGTCATGCAAATGTTTTCAGCCAACAAACGATTTTTCATATTATAGTAAGCAGTAACTAGGGAACACCTACCATAATCAGTTCTTTCAGAAATAGAGGATTTGTCTTTTCCCTTAAATTTTACAAAAATAAGAGGAATGTTATTCTTATCTGATAATAGTTCGGCTAATAAATTATATTCCCCTTTATCATTTTTGAAATTGTAGTTATTCTCAAATGAGTTTTGATTAATATGAAATCCATGATTAGTTAGTAACAGTTGCAAGGTTTGAAAACTTACTGTTGGTCGTCAGTCAAATTCGTGACAGCTTCCCCGCATAGCGGGGCAGCATCTTCAAGAAGTGAACCTCAGTAGGGGCTTTAGAGCATCTCACTCATCGTTGATGATAAGGCGCAGAAAGGCTTCTATATCTAACAAAATGTATTTCAGCTCGTCGGAGAGGATGTTGAGGTTGATGATGTTGTGTTCTTTTGGTTCGAAGTAAATCTGGCGGAGAATGTTTTCGCCTGTGTTGAAGAGCTGACCTATATCGGGCAGAGTTTTGCCGAACTCAAACCTTATGTGGTTCATAATTCGAGAAATCTTGCTGATGCCAGCTTTCGCCCCAAGAATTCTGACTTTGCTTATGGCAAAAAGCCCTATAGCTTCTTTTGGAATATCGCCAAAGCGGTCTTCGCATTCCTCTCTAATATCTTCAAGCAAAGCAATATCATTGCAACGAGCCAGTCTTGAATACATCTCAACTCTGGTTTCCTGGTCAGAAATGTATTTTTCTGGGAAAAAGGCTGTCATAGGTATTTCAACTGTAGTTTCAAGTTTCTGAACTGTTTCGCCGCTCTTCAGCCTTGCAACAGCTTCTTCCATCAGTTCCATATAGAGAGAAAAACCAATACTGGCAATGTGACCGCTCTGGGTTTCGCCTAAAATATTACCAGCACCACGAATCTGCAGGTCTTTCATAGCAACTTTAAAGCCTGAGCCAAGGGCAGTATGTTCTTCGATGGTTTCTAAACGCTCAGCAGCTTCTTTCGTAAGCTTTTTCCCCTTTGAATAGAAGAAATAAGCCCAAGCCTGCCTTGTAGAACGCCCAACTCTGCCTCTAAGTTGATACATCTGTGAAAGCCCGAAGCGTTCTGCTTCATCGACAATTAAAGTGTTAACATTAGGAATATCAAGCCCAGACTCAATAATAGTCGTAGCTAGGAGTATGTCGTATTCTTTCTGCACGAAAGCCAGCATAGCCTTTTCAACCTCGCCCTCTTCCATCTGACCGTGGGCAATAACAACTCTGGCTTCTGGAACAAGTTCCTTGATGAAAGCTGCCTTTTTATCAATGCTTTCAACCCTGTTGTAGACATAGAAAATCTGACCACCACGTTTTAGTTCTTCAATCAGAGCACGTTTTATCCAAGCTGGGTCGAAAGGAGAAACATAAGTTTGCACTGGTCTGCGGTCCTGTGGAGGCGTATCAATAATGCTAATCTGCCTTATTCCAGACATAGCCATCTGCATAGTTCTAGGAATTGGCGTAGCAGTGAGAGTTAAAACGTCAATCTGTGTTTTAAGCTGTTTAAGCTTTTCTTTGTGTTTAACGCCGAAACGCTGTTCTTCATCGACTATAAGCAACCCCAAATCTTTAAACGCAATGTCAGAAGAAAGCAAACGGTGAGTTCCGATTAAAACATCAAGAGTGCCAAGTTTAGCCTTTTTGATTGTTTCTTTTTGAACTGCAGGTTTTCTTAAACGACAGACCAAATCTACAGAAACAGGGAAACCTTCAAATCTTTTTGAAAAAGTCTGATAATGCTGAAAAGCTAGCAATGTTGTAGGAGCAAGCACAGCCACCTGTTTCCCTGAACAGACTGCCTTAAAAGCGGCACGCATAGCAACTTCGGTTTTGCCGTAGCCAACATCACCGCAAACAAGTCTATCCATAGGTATGTTGCTTTCCATATCGGCTTTTGTTTCAACTATAGCCTTCATCTGGTCTGGGGTTTCAGTGAATGGGAATCTTTCTTCCATTTCGCGCTGAAACTCATCATCAGGCTGGAACGCAAAACCAACGTTGGCAACACGTTTTGCATAGAGTTCCAACAACTCTTTTGCGATAGCTTCAACATTTTTGCTGATTTTAAATTTCTGAGCAACCCAGGCTTTTGAATTCAAGCTGTGAATCTTAGGAACAAAGCCTTCGTTGCCAATATATTTGGTGACTTTGTGAACCTGGTCTGTGGGAACATAAAGCTTGTCTGTGCCAGCATATTGCAAAAGCATATATTCACGGGTGTTTCCGCCAGCAGTCATGGTCTGAATGCCTCGAAACTCAGCAATACCGTGGTCTGCGTGAACAACAATATCGCCAGGCACCATCTGCTCAATCTGAATCAGGTTCTGTCGCCCACTTCGCTTATGCTTCTTAACTTCTCTGTCTTGACCGATATAAATATCGCTTTCAGAGAAAATCGCCAGTCGTCTTTTATAGTCTTTAAAGCCATGAGTGGCATAGCCGTTAAGAAAGAGCACTGAACCGTATTCAGCTCCAAATGGTCTTGAAGCAGAATGAATCTTGATTTTTCGTTCCCCAAGTAGACCTTTTAAGTTGTTTAAGCGGTTTTCGCTGTCTATAACAATTACTATCGCCCAATTTGAACTTAGAAGCTGTCTTAATTCATTTATCAAAGACTCTCTAGAAGAGTCAGACGGAGGGGGCAAAAACTCAATATCTTTAAAAATAGCGTCTTCACGTTCTCCGAAACGGCTGTAACTAACAGGTTTTTGTTCTTCAAGCAGCTCAATTACGCGATTATATTCGTGGTAATAGTGGCGTGGCTGTCTAAGCGGTGTTAAATCGCCAAGCTGATTATATTGAGATTCAAGCTTATTTCTGAATTCCTTTAAGGCCAAATAGGTCTGGTCTTTTTCATCGATAATGATTCGGCAATCTTTCCAGTAATTCCACAAGAAACCGTAACCCTTTTCTATAAAGGGCTTCAGCTCTTTATAGTCAATAGAGTCGGGGTTCATCATGAAATGCTCTAGCTTGCGAGAAAGCTGAGTGCCCCTTTTGCTATCAAGCTTCAATACTTCACTTTCGATGCGTTCAGAAAGTTTTTTAAGCTCATCAGGCGTAGCCACATACTCATTTACAGGAATAACCGTAATAGAATCGCATTTTTCAAAGGTTCGCTGGGTTTCAATCGAAAACTTTTTTATTGAGTCTAAGTCATCGCCGAAAAAGTCTAGTCTGTAAGGGAATTGGCTATCGGGTGGAAACAAATCTAACAAGCTACCTCTGACAGCGAAAGTTGCTGGTTCCTCAACCACATTTGTTCGCTTGTAACCAAGCAAAACAAGCTTTTCTATTAATTCGTCTCTGTCGCTTTCATCGCCAGTTTTTATTGTAAAACAAGCTTTAAGCCATTTTTGAGGGTCGAAGAATCTTTCTAACAAAACGCAGGAAGGTGCAATAACAAGCCCGCCAAAACGGCTGTCGGCAGATAACGCGGTCAATCTGTCTGCAATTAAATCATCATCTGTGGTGGTTTGGTCATAAACGCTTTCGCGTTCAGGAAGCATACAGATAAGCCTCTGAGTGTCTTTTTCCATCCAGACAGAAACAAGCTTATATATTTCTTTTGCTCGTGAAACAGAACCCGTAACAAAAAGAGTTACACCTTTCTGTCTCGCAAGGCTTGCCAATGTTATGGCACCAAGTGAGCCAGTGTAACCTGAAAATTCTTCTCTTGTTTCAGGAGCAATAGCAGAAATGAGTTCTGCAAAAGCCTCTCCGCGTTTCTTAGTTATCATATAGTCAGTTTATAGCACTTCCGTTATTGTAATCACTCTAGAAGCTACCCCATTTATGGGGGAGCTGTCGGCAAAGCCGACTGAGGGGGCTGCAAAGCAAAGCTTTGCGGAGCTGTGGCGTTGCTGAAAGCAAAACGAAGTCCATCCGGTCTTTTACTCTTATCTCTAAGACTTAGAAAATAATACCATTAATAAGCAAAAACAAGCAAATCATCATTTTTTGATTACAGGATAAATCAACCTTATCTAAAAAAAGATTATGTATTCACAGTATTCAGAGTTTGCTAAATATAATAATTTTAGTATAAAATAAATTTAATATATATAATCCGAGGGAAAGAGAATGAATGATTTTTTTGAACGTTGTTTTAAGCTTAAAGAGCACAACACAAATGCTAAAACAGAAGTAATAGCTGGTATTACCACATTTATGACAATGGCTTATATTTTGGCTGTTAATCCTAAAATACTGGGTGATTGTGGAATGGATAAAACAGCAGTATTTACTGCGACAGTCTTAGCCTCAACTATAGCGACTTTTCTAATGGGCGCGTTTTCAAATCTACCATTTGTTCTCTCTGCAGGAATGGGTTTGAATGCTTATTTTGCTTATACTGTTGTACAGCAAATGGGTTGTTCCTGGGAATTGGCATTAGCGGCAGTTTTTACTGAAGGTATTATTTTTATAATCCTTTCATTAACCAATGTCAGAGAAGCCATTTTTAATGCGATTCCACAATGTTTAAAAATAGGTGTTACAGTTGGTATCGGCTTATATATTGCTATGATTGGTTTAAAATCTGGTGGAGTTATTGTTGCTAATGATGCAACATTAGTAAGTTTGATATCTTTTAAAAACTGGAGCCCTGCAACCTGTTCTGCCCTCCTAACCCTATTAGGAATTATTATTACAGCAACATTAATGCATAAAAAAGTAATGGGGAGTATTCTTTTCGGAATTTTAGCAACTTGGGTGTTAGGGATGATGTTTGAATTTGGAGGTTTATATGTTCCAGATAATAAAGTCTTCTTTTCTGTAATTCCAACAAAAATTGTTTCTACTAATTTTAGTTTAGAACCGACTTTAGGTGGGTTTGTGAGAGGGTTTAAAGAAATACCCCTTACACTTTCTGGTTTTCTTGGTTTTTTCTCAATTTTATTTGCTTTTTTATTTGTCGATTTATTTGATACTATAGGAACCCTAATTGGTTGTGCCTCTTCAGGCAATATGCTTGACAAAGATGGCAAACTTCCCGGAATAAAAGGAGCATTAACTGCCGATGCTATTGGAACGACAATAGGAGCGGCACTAGGGACCTCAACTGTAACAACCTTTGTAGAATCTGCTTCTGGGGTGTCCGCTGGTGGAAGAACAGGTTTAACTGCGATAACTGCTTCTTTCTTGTTTTTTATTTCCTTATTCTTTTTCCCTCTTTTCCTAACAATTCCTGCATTTGCAACAGCTCCGGCTCTTGTTCTAGTTGGATTTCTAATGGTTACTCAAATAGCAAAAATAAACTTTAATGATCATACCGAAGCTGTTCCTGCTTATATGTCCTTTATTTCGATGCCTTTCTTTTATTCAATATCCGAAGGTATAGCTTTTGGTATTATTTCTTACAATTTTATAAATTTAATCAGTGGGAAAAAAGAAAAAATACATCCTTTGATTTATATCCTGTCGATTTTATTTATCTTAAAATATGCTCTTATTTAAATAAGATTAATTTGTATTAATTATACTTTAAATTGACTTTTAAACTTCTTATGATAGAATAACCCAAATTATTCTAATTGTTGTTATTGGTATTTAGAAGCTAAAGCTTCTCTTGTTTTATTGTTTAGTTTAATTTTTTAAGCTTTCGAATATTTATAATTTTCGTTAGTTCAGTAAGCTTTACTAAACAATAATTATAATAACTAGCAACAACAATAAATACGAGGATTTAGCCTCAAAACAAGGAGAAAAAAATGGCTAGACTGCCTTATAAAGTAAAAGATATGGAACTCGCCGTTCTCGGCAGAAAAGAAATTGAAATTTCTGAACATGAAATGCCAGGTTTGATGGCACTTCGTGAAAAATATGGAAAAGAAAAACCTTTAAAGGGTGCCCGTATTATGGGTTCTCTTCACATGACAGTTCAGACTGCATGCTTAATCGAAACCTTAGTTGCTCTTGGTGCAGAAGTAAGATGGTGTAGCTGCAATATTTTCTCTACTCAAGATACAGCCGCTGCCGCTATAGCAAAAGCAGGCGTTGCCGTATTTGCTTGGAAGGGTGAAAGCCTTGAAGAATATTGGTGGTGCACTAATGAAGCATTGACTTGGCCCGATGGAAAAGGTCCAGATATGATAGTAGACGATGGTGGCGATGCTACCCTTATGATTCATATGGGCGTTGCTGCTGAAAAAGACCCAAGTATTCTTGACAAGAAGCCAGAAGGCGAAGATGAAGCAGAACTTATTAAGTTCCTAAGGAAGAGCATTAAAGAAAATCCAAACAAATGGACAGAAATAGCAAAACACGTTAAAGGCGTTAGCGAAGAAACTACTACTGGCGTTCACAGACTTTATAAGATGCTTGAAAACAAAGAACTTTTGTTCCCAGCTATTAATGTAAACGATTCTGTTACTAAATCTAAGTTCGATAACCTTTATGGCTGCCGCGAAAGCTTGGCTGATGGCATCAAACGTGCAACAGACGTTATGATTGCAGGTAAGGTAGTCTGCGTTTGCGGTTACGGCGATGTTGGTAAGGGCTGTGCTGCAAGTATGAGAGGTTTCGGTGCTCGTGTAATTATCACTGAAATCGACCCAATCTGTGCTTTACAGGCTGCTATGGCTGGTTTTGAAGTCACGACCGTTGAAGATACTCTTGGAACTGCTGATATTTACGTTACTACTACTGGTAACCGTGATATCATCACCGCTGAACACTGTGCTAAGATGAAAGACCAAGCTATTGTATGTAACATTGGTCACTTCGATAACGAAATTCAGATGTCTAGAATCACCACATGGCCAGGAATCGTTCGCACTAACATTAAACCTCAGTATGATAAGTGGACTTATCCTGATGGTCACAGCATTTATATACTTGCTGAAGGCCGCCTTGTAAACCTTGGTTGCGCTACTGGTCATGCTTCATTTGTAATGAGCAACTCTTTCACTAACCAGACTCTTGCTCAGCTTCACATTTGGCAGAACAAGCTTGACGTAAATGTTTACATTCTTCCAAAAGAACTTGACGAAGAAGTTGCAAGACTGCATCTTGCTAAGATTGGTGTTAAGCTTACAAAACTCACACCAGCACAGGCTGACTACATTGGCGTTAAAGTCGATGGTCCTTTCAAGAACGAAAACTACCGCTATTAAGCAAAATACAAACTGAAAGTTGGAGCCAAGCAGAACCTCCCCAAAAGCAATGCTTTGGGGGAGGTGTATTGCGTAGCAAGATGGAGGGGGCTGAAATGCAAAGCATTGCGGTAGAGGGGGCTGACTGCGTAGCTGTTGATGGCGATTAATCCTTTACCTTGAAATATAGAATATTATCTAGATTTAAGACAAAGATACGCTTGGGAAAGCCAGGCGTTTTTTGTTAATCAAACTTAGCTTATGGATGGAAAGAATACTGATAATAGCAATAAAACCAAAATAAGAAATATAGCCTTAAATGGTATAATGCTTGCTTTAATTGTGGCATTACAAGCAACAAATTTACCTAATCTTTTAACAGGAATTATTGTTAATGGTATTATTGTTTTTATCTTATTATATATAGGGTTGAAATCCGCTCTTGTTATTGGTTTGATTAGTCCTTTGTTTGGCTTTTTTACTGGGCATGTGCCAGTCTTTATGTATCCTGTCTTGCCTATGATTGCTTTAGGAAATGATTTGTTGGTCATTGTTTTATATAGGCTTGCAAATAGCTCAAACTGGTTAAAAATCTTTTTGCCAGCTTTTATTAAAGCATTGGTTATCGGTCTTGGTGGTTGGTTATTGGTTTCTTATTTTATTCCCGATAAACTACAGAATTTTATAGTTATAGGAGTTTTGGGAATTCATTTTTTTACAGCCGTGCCTGGTATTGGGCTGGGAATAATGCTTTCAAAAAGAATAAAATAGATTTAGCTTCATTCGCTTTCAATAATCTGTTTTATTACTGCATTTGCTTTTTCAAAATCTTCTGCTAAATCTTTTGAATTCTTTGAAGATAGCATAAAATTAAGTTTGTTACCTATTTGCTCATACTTAACTTCCGATTTATCACAGAGTTTAGCAGCATCTGAAAAATCATAGTTTTTATCTTTAAGTTTATAAAAGTTTATTTTACTAATTTTAGAAGTAGTTGAAGGATAATTAGCACTAGTTAAGGGTTCTAATCCAGCGGTTTCTCTCCAGCCATCTAAATATTCTAAACGATTATTATCGCTATTGATTGATATGAGAATAGGCTCTAAATTCTTTATTACAAAAGAAAATCTTAATGGAATAGTTGTTGAATTATCTGTAAGCTTATTGAAAGCTTTGATTATATTTTCTATTTTTGCAAAAATATTGTCTGGAAGTCTCAATGGAAAAGCTCTCCATTTTTGTTGGAGTTTCATTGTTTTACTTAAACTGATTTGTGAAATCAATCTGATTTTTTTGTCAAAGACTGTTATTTCTAGATATGCTTTCCCTTCTATAAATTCTTCAATAATTACTTTATCTTTATTAGTTTTTGCTTGTATTGTTTCAAAAAATTCTGGCAATTCTCTGAATGCTTTTAAGACAAATATAAGTTGGTTGTTGGTTAAGTTTTTTTCAGATTTTAGACAAAGTGGAAAGCTATTCTTTTTCATAGCCCACTCGCTGATTTTCAAAAATTGATCGGAAGCAAAAAAATCAGGGGTTTTAATATTGTTTTGAATACAATATTCTCTGAGCTTACAGCGATTGTCTAAAACTTCTAGTTGGTCTACTAAAGCAGGCGCAATTGTTTTCTTTTTGGTTGATGATTTCATATTTATGTTTAATAAAGAGATTGGTTAAGATAAGCCTTAAAAGATTTTTTATTCTTTTTAATCTTGAACACGTTCTTCAAGTTCTTTTAATCTTGCTTTTGCTATTTTGTTATCAGGGTTAGTATTAACAGTATGACGCAATTTATCAATTTCACTTCTACTATGTCTAAGAAGCTTTTTCAACACATCAAGGTCTCTTGCTAAAGTTTTATCATCATTTGGAAGTTGGTTGGCTCTTTCCAAATCATTAAATGCTTTGCGATATTTATTGTGTTCGAAGAATATTTGTCCGCTGAGTTTGAAAGCACTGAAATTACAAGGATCATATATTCTTGCACGATCAAGTCTTCTTAAGGCTTCTTCATAACTACCTTTATAATAATCGTTCGTAGCCGATTCAACAAACATTCTTGCACGGCTTTCATTTACATATCTTTCACGTTCTCTTTCTAATTCTTCTAAAATAGCAGTTTCAGATGCACTTTTTGTTTTTGCAGTAGTTTCTTCAGTTCTTTGTCTTGTTCCATATCTGTTTAAACTTTTACGTAAGATAGTAAAATCTATTGAAGTGGAACTTGGCAAATGGTAAATGAAAATAAATATAACAATAGCAGCAATAACTATCGCTATTGTTCTTATTACAGGCAATATTGATTTAAAAGTAAAATTCTTTTTGAGCGGTAATTTTTCACTCATTTTGGACTCCAGGCTTCTTCTATCGTTAAACCTCTAGACTTAAGATAACGTAACCAGGAACTATTTATTTTCTTTTTTGAAATTAGATTATTGGCTTTAAAATAATCAAAATGATAACCAAATATAGCAGCTTTTCTTTTTTGATCTGGGTTTCCATTCTTAAAAGCGATTTGAAGGGTTTCTTTAAATGCTTTATCTATAGGAAAACAGTTGATTTCTTTCAATTTTGTTTCAGAGTTTTCGACTACTAGTGGAGAAAGCATCAATTTCCATAAAGCACTAAGTTTAATCAAAGCTATGTTGGACTTTGTTTCTGAATCAATATCAGAACTGTCGCAAAGTTTTACCTTTGCCCATTCTAGGGTGTCGAATGGCTTTTCTGTAGGTTCAGGATACCAGCCTCTAGAAAGATAATGCTTGAGCTCTATTGGTGTGAGTTTTACTAATTCTTTCCAAAGTTCAGGTTTTTCTTGCTTTTCAGCAATCATCAAAGCAACTTTTGCTTCGCTTATATCCATATCAGGCATATCAAGAGAAAGACTTGCTACAGCATCTTTCAATTCTTTTCCAAGTGAAGAACGATAAGCCTCTGTTCTTGAATCAATTGTTTTGGCTGATGCTAGAGTGTAAAAATATAAGGCTTCACTGTATTTTTCATGTTCTGGCCAAGTTTCCATAAAACGTTCTAGAATCTCTCTACACTCTTCCCATTTTGCTAAATCAAATGCTCTTTTGCCGTTTTCAAGCATATCAAGCGGAGCCATTGCATAAAGATTAGCACTAGCTATGATTATAGTTATTATAGAGTATTTAACTAATTTCTTAAACATTTGATTTATCCTTAATTATAACACAGAAAAATCTTTAACCGGTAGACAACGGAATTATTATTTATTGTTTGAGGCTATCGACAAGGATAAAACCTTTTTTTATGAAAATTTAGAAATCTGTTCAAAAGTATAGTAATTTTAGTTGTGAAGTTTGATTTTTATAAAAGTTTATTATACAAATCAAGATACTTGACTACACAATGTTCTAGTGTGTAATTTTGTTTTATTCTATTGTTGGCTTTGTTGGAAAGCCTATTTATACTTTTTTCGTCGGTTTGCAAAAATCTAAGCATTGCATTTGCTAGCTCAACAGGTTTTTGAGTTTCAACAATGAATCCTGTATCGCCTATTATTTTTTCTGTGTCACCAGTGTTTGTTGCTATGCAAGGTATTGAAAGGCTCATTGCTTCTGCTATAACATTAGGAAATGATTCTGATTTTGATGAAGAAACTAAAAAATCAGCACCAGCTATATATTCTTCAATATTTGTCTTGTTACCAAGTAGTATAAGGTTATTCATTATATTGGTATTTGTGATAAGTTTTGTCAAATCCTTATTGTTCGATTCTAAGCCTTTGCCACAAAATATGAAAACTATTTTGGAGTATTTTTCTAATAATAATTCAATTGCTTTAAATAGGGTGGGGTAGTCTTTTTCTAAACAAAATCTACCTACATTTATTGCAATTTTATAATCATTTGGAATATTAAATCTGTCTTTTAATCTCTTTTGGCAATATTTCTTATCAATTTGTGGAATGATAAAACCATTTTCGATAACTAAAGGGTATTTGTTTGAGTAACCTATATTTAGGTGCTTTAATAATGAACTTTCCGAACAGAATATTATTGGATTATTAGCTAATTTAGAAATATAGGCACCTATTTTAGATGATATTCTTGTTTTTATAGAGCCAGTATTAGGATTATCATGTCTAATAGAGTTTATTATTTTTATATTTTTTAAAAAAGGAGAGATAAGGTTGACAATATTATTAGAATGGTAAAGCCAAGAATGTATAATTACAGGTTTTATGCTTTTTATTTCTTTTAAAAGACTCATAATTCCTATAAATGTTTTAGTATTCACACTTTGTTTAGGGATATTTAATGTTCTTACTTCTATTCCTAATTTTTGAAATTTTGTGGCTAACGTACCTAATTCAAAAAGAGTTAGAATCTTATGTTTAAATCCATTTTTATTAAGTCGTGGAATGATTTTCAGCATATTTCGTTCTGTTCCACCAATATTTAAGTCTCCAATTACATGAAGAATGATCTTTGAACCGTTATTAGCAAGGTTTTTGATAGATAGATTTTCTAGAACTCTTTTTGCACGCCTATCCCAGGTGTATTTATTTTTTAATTCCATAAAGGCATTTTCGGCTATGGAATTTGCTATTTTAGGTTTACATAATATTTTTACAATGGTATTTTTCCACCCTGTAATATTGTTGTGGTCTACAAGATAGGCTGTTTTTTTGTCTTCTAATATTTCTTTTATTTCAGGTAAATTTGAAGCAATAATAGGTTTTTTTGAAGCCATATATTCAAAAATTTTTAATGGTGACATCCAATTTACAATATTTATTTTTTTTAATATTTCTGAATAAACTTTGTTAGAGTAGGGGGCTAATAAAATATCGCAACTCGAAAGAAATTCCGGAATATTTGACGGATTTATGTACCCCTTAAAAGTAATGTTGTTATTCTCGTTGAATTGATTAATTTGTTGGGGTGTACCCCCGGCGACAACAAATTTATATTCTGGTAATTTATTCGCGATTTTTATAATTGTTTCAATTCCCTTACCAGGATAAAGACTGCCTGCATACCCAATTATTGGAATTTTATTAATAATATTTGTTCTTATATTATAATTAATTCCAGCTCCATCTGGAGCTAAACATAGCTTTTCAGGATGTTTAATGAATATTTTGAAATTATTTTTATAATAGCTAAATAGAGCTTGATTTATTACCACAAGCCTTATGAATTGAGGCTTAGAAAATAAGTATTGTTCTAAGGTTTTTCTGCCCAAACTAGGTACAGCATGACTTTCGTAAATAATGGGTTTATTTAAGTGTACACAATTGATTAGGGCGTATAAATTTCGTCCATAAAAAATATCTGGTTTTATTCTTAATTCTTTTATTGTTTTTAATACTTTATAGCCATATTCTAATCCTCCGAAAAGGCGAATAGATGAGGACTTAATTAGACGTATATCAAATTCATTGTTAATTCCGTAATATTTTTTTATATCCTCTAAATTATTGTTTAATTCTTTTTGATTCTTCTTCGCAAACAAAACTACATTATGCCCTAATTTTGAAAAAGCATCACACATTTTCATTACTTGGACTGAGTTTGCTTTTTGTGAAATAATTGTTGAGCTTGATAGATAAAAAATATTCATTTTTTAAACGTCTTTTTTATATTTTGTATTTGAAAGTATCACAAGAAAAATTGCTTGTATAGTCCATTGATTTCTCGTTAATAATGCAAGTTCTTTACAGTTTAACATTATTGTTGCTAAAAATATTATAATTAATGCAAAAGATATTTCTTTTAATTTATCTTTTAACATGAAAGCTTTACTAATACCCCAAATAAAAGGGAACAACATAAAAATATTCCCTATAATTCCAATAGCAAAAATGCTTTTTATCCAACCTGCATCTGATGGTAAATAGAAAGTTGGGGTTCTTCCATAGTTTCCTAAACCAAAAATTGTTGTAGTTAGATTATTGGGTAAAAAATACATGTCTTTTATATATTTAATTGTTTCACTCTTATTTTGAAATACTGCAAATATTTCTTGGCTAGTAGTTAGGGTGTAATACTGAAATTTCGAAGGTAAATATTTAAATGAAATAATAAATAAAATAATAATTGAAATGATGATTAATAAACTCTTTTTTAAAAATGCTAATTTATTATTTAAATTGTAATTTGAATAATAAATTATTAAGAATAAATAAAGAGGCAATAAAAAAATAGAAAAAAATAAACCGCTTCTTCCGCTTAACATAGAAGATATTACAATTGGTGCAATACTAAGAATTAAAAAGTTTTTTATTTTTTTATTCGTTATTTTTTTATAAATTACAGGTATTAAAACTAAGCTAAACAATTGAAGAACAGAAGTTTGAGATAATCCATAAGTTAACCCACAAATCCTATAACCACGTAAATATGAGGAAAACAAATTTACATAATCAGAGGAATGTGTAAAAGAATATACAAATAGTCTAAATGAATCTGAACAATACATTATTATCATTAAAATACTATGTACAAATATGCTTAGGTATATATGTTCGCATATTTTTGTTATTGGGTCTCGGTAATGTTTTTTATAAAGTGAATATAAAGAAAAAGAGGCTATAAGCATAATTAAAGCTCTAATAGCACGAGAAATTGGAAATATGTCCGTAATTCCTGTAGATAAAACGATTATTAAAGAATATAAGCTTAATAAAAACAAAGCTATTATATTGGGGTTTTTTAAATTATGATATTGCTCTTTATGCAAAATTAAATATTGTATTGAAAGAGCACAAGCGGTAATAGCTGAAATATCTAGATAAAGATTTATTTTCCAGCCAAATATTAGAAAAAAAGTTACAATGAATAGCATTGGCTTATTTTATCATAGTTTTTATAGATTGTGAATCTTTGGAAGATAATGAACCTACCAAGTATACCCGGAACGAACGCGTACAATTTTGCCATTAGTAAGACTAACATAGAGATCAGATATATTGCCTGTTCCGCAAATGGTTAGGTTTTGAACTCCTTCTGCTACTTCAAAAGAATATAAAATTTCAAAAGTATTAGAATCTATAATATAAATGGCATTATCGCTTGCAGCATATATTTTTTTGGAAGTTGAACTGTATATAACCCCATAAGGAGAAGGAACAGAAAGTGTTTGTCCATCATAATTCCCGTTTAAGTCTAATGTAACAATCTTACTATCTGCAGTGTCAGCTACAATTAATTTTGTACCTAAATCGGCAATGCCATATGGTTTTTTGAAAGTATAAGCTGATACTGTAAAAGGTTTACCATCATTATAGTATATTTTTACCTTGTTTGCTGTATTCGAAGATCTATCAGTGATATAAATCTTGGTATTCTTAATTATGAAACCACCAAAATCACTAATACTATCATCGTCAATAACAGGCTGAGATGCATCTAACGACAAATTTGATGCTTTCCATTTCAGAAGTATGGGGTTATTTCCATCAGAAGGTTGAGTTAGAGAATATACATCAGAACCGCTGTAGAATAAGCTTGCAAGTTCGACAGTAGTACTGCTGTTGTCTATTGATATTTTGCCGCAGTTAGAAGAATTACTGTCTGTAATTCTTGTTAATCTAGTTATTTTGGTTTCGCTATCTGAAATAAATAGGTTTGAAGTACCATTAGATACTAGACTATTTCTTACATTAAATGGACCACAATTTTCATAGCCCCAAACCCAAAAAGATAGCGTAGTGGAAGTAGCAATTCCATATTCGTCTTCAATTGTAACAAGGTAGGTATAAGAACCTATTGAATAATTTCTATTAAAGGATTTTTCTTCTGATTCATGTGTTTCGGAATAGCTATGCCAACTGATAGAATTAGATTCAGAAGCTGTTTCTGCACTAAGAGTAAGATTAATTATGCTATTTTCTGATTTAATAATAGAATAGTTTAATCCGCCAGCTTTTCCTGTTCCTAACTGTGTAATAGTAGCAGGAGGAGGAGTGCTTATCTTTGGACCGTCGATAAATTTTGGACCAGAATCAACTAATATGGATGTCTGAGCAGTAATTGTTTTTCCGCCGGAATCAGTAGCCCCATAATAAACAGTATGATAGCCTCGTGGCAAGCCTTGTAAATTAGCTGTAAAAGTCATGTTATCTCCATCTTTAATAGTGACAGGAGAGGAAGCGTTTGGATCATCTATACTCCAATGTCCGATTAATGGAGAAACATCATTTACGATAAAAGAGATAGAAGTGTTTTCGTCTATTCTTTTGCCGTCCTCAGCACCAATAAATGTTGGAGTAGCAATACCCGTTGTAAGCATAACCGTCATACTGCTTAAATAATTTTCAGAGAAAGCATAAGAAGAGAAATCTTTGTCTTCAGCAACAAATCTAAGATACCAAGTTCCTTTCCCTAAAACGCTTTCAGATAAAACAGGTTCTTTTTCTCCGTTAACTATAGTGATTCCATTATCTGTTTCAGAATTACATTTTAGCCATTTCACATCACTATTGTTTATTTCAGTGTTGTCACATTTTTTTGCGATACCTTTCAAAGTTAGAGTCTGACTAGCAAAAAACTTTGAATCATTATTCATCTGATAATAATTACTATCAGATTCATTAAACAGATTGATGTCTATACTAGGATTATCATTAACAATAAACTCTACGAAATCTCTTTTTTCCACTCCAGCAGTATCTGTTGCAATATAATATATCTTATGGTAACCACGTCCAAAAGATTCGGTGATACTGTAAACAGATCCTATTTTTTCACCTGAATCAGTATACCAACAATGTTTCAGCGTAACATCTGAGATGTTGTTCCCTTCAAAATTAATGTTTTCGCCTTGTGTTTTACTGAATACAGATGGGTTTTCAGGAGATGTAATTTCTGGAACAGGATAGCCATAATAAAAAGAAGTAGTAAAAGTATTTTTAAAACCCAATCTGTCGGTTACAGACAAATTTATTGTCCAGGTTCCAACAGAGTTCAAAACTGTATCTCTTAACGTTAAAGAGTTTATTCCGCTAAAAGTCTGCTTTGAGGATTCGTCATCTTGTTTATAAAGAGTCCAATCCATTTTGGAAGCCTCAATAATATCGTGGTCAACAGCACCAGTAGCACTGCCAATTAAAGTTAATGTTTCACTGTTTTCCAAAGTAAAGATTATTGCATTTCCAATATCCATATTATTAGCAAGTTTTATCTCAATTTTCGGCAATTTATTAGAAGAAGCATAATTGAAATGCCGAGTCACATATACTTCGTTTCCTTCACTATCCTTACCGCCAAAAACAATTTTATTATCACCATTAACAAGTCTTGTATCATTTTTTAATATAGTTATATTTTTATCGCTCTCAGCAAATCCTTTATCATTAAGATTCCATTTCATTGTAATTAATTCTGAACCAGTTGCAATGAACTGAATATTTGTATCTTGGAATGACTGGTTTTCTTCAGGATACAATATTTCTGGTATCTGCTCGCCGAAATAAATGTTATGACAGATAGAACCAGCAATTCCGTATTCGTCTTCTGCAGACAAAGTTACTTTATTCTTACCTTTAACTAAGCCGAGTTCTGTATTTGTTATACTATTTGTTCCATTACTTATTGCTATAGAACTGTCGCCTAAATACCATTTATAATTAATTAAATCGCTGGTTCCAACTGCTGCAGTACCAGACGCCATTAAAGTAAGATCAAAACCTTCAAAAATATAAGCATCAATATTTGAAAAATCTAATGGAGGAGAGAAAGATAAAGTAGGCCGATTGTCTATGAGGATTTTCTTTGTCATAATACTAACTTCTCCGAGGGAATCGGTAGCTACCAGAGACAAATAATTTTCGCCTTTTTTTAACAATAATTGAATTCCGTTTTGAGAAGAATTAGAATCATTCAGTTTTGTACAGCCTGGTTTTCCCCAATCAAGATACCATTCATAATTAACTGATCCTACAGAATCAGGATAACCAGAAGGAGTTACTACAACTCTTTCTGATTCGTAATCATCAAAGGTTATAAAAGTATTACTAGCAGGGGTATCATAACTTGCTAAAGGCAAATTAAAATACATTTTTTTAATCTTTATACCAACAAAACCTTCACTAATATCACACCTTAATTCAACAGTCCCAGTGCCTTGTCCTAAAGCTGCAATTTTATTATTGTTAACGGTTATTTCCGAAAAACCGGAAAAAGAC
The DNA here is from genome assembly GCA_946407375.1 of uncultured bacterium. GTDB lineage: Bacteria > Muiribacteriota > Ozemobacteria > Ozemobacterales > Ozemobacteraceae > RUG334. Next base: position 16,249 of record CAMJNS010000010.1, on the reverse strand, counting down.
TCTTTACCAGTTATTCCATCTTCATTACAAATACTCCAGGTCATAAGAGTAGGATCAACGGGATTTCCATCAATAGGACTAGTTCCAGTGCCTACAAAAACAATTGATTTCCCAGTGAAAAAGACGCAATTGGAAGGATCTATATTATTATTCCAAATGTCTTTAACAGATATATCCATTACCGGGAATAATCCAACATTCAAAATTACTTCATCGGAACTAGATATGTTTGAACTATCTGTAGCAATAGCTTTAACAGTATAAACACCTTCTTCAAATTTTTTAGTGAAATTTGAAGAACTGGTATTTATTAGATTGCCATCTACATACCAATTTATAGGGATACTTTCTTTTGCTATATTAGATTTAAAGCTAATATCACTGTTAATTTCATAACTCATTTCTGGTAAAGGGCTTAGAATAGAGAGTGGTTCGATACCAGATTCAAATTCTAGGCTTAACGAAGCAACAGTGCCATAAGGACCAGTAGCTTGAACTATAAATTTATGAGTTCCTGAACTAAGCAATCCTTCTGCGGTACCTTGTCCAAGTGAAAAAATGCTTCCAGTCTTTAAAAGAACAGGTGAACCAGAATCGAGAATATACCATTTTATTTTCTCATCACTAATATTATTATTGGATGAATCTAAGCAGTTAGCATGAAATATAATTGGATGACCATCAAAGAAATAAGCACCGCTTGCATAATTTAACTCGATTATAGGTTTTCTTTCTACAACAATATTGATGATAGAACTTGCTATGGTTGATGCGTAATCCATACCCTGATATCTTATACTATGAAATCCTTCAGGTAGTTCTGTAATTAATCTATTATTCGTGCCTGCCGAATCACTATTGTCGTCAATATACCAGTTCATTTCCAAGGTGCCAGTTGAGGTAGGAACAGCAGTAAAAGTAATATTGGTTCCCAGATCAAATCTACTTCCTGAAGCTGGGTTAGTAATATTTGGAAGTGGCCAACCTACTTCAAAATAATAATCATCACTAGTTACCTCACCAAATACATTTGCTCCAATAACCTTTATAGAATGTATACCTGACGGCAAATCATTAACAGAAAACCTTTCAACTCCGCTTCTCCAAGGGGTAGTATCACCATCAAGATACCACTTATAAGTAGAAGAAGATAATGAAGAGCCATTTCCATCTAACCCTCTTGCATAAAAATCAATCTTACTGCCTTCAAAGAAAGTGGCTCCAGTTTCTGGAGTAAGAGTTATGCGAGCGGGCATATCATAGCAAATCAATACAGACTCTGAAGAAACAGCTCCCTGAGAATCCTTAGCCACAACGCTTATTCTGTGCTCTTTATTTTTTGTTAATGAATCATAAACAAAAAATGTTCCAGAGCCTATTTTGCCATCAACATCAGAAAACCATGTTATCTGTTCTGGGGCTGTTATTTCACCATCCTCATAATCTTTAACCTTTGCCTTAAATACCAAGTGGTTTGAAGAGGTATATCCAGCATCATTAAGCGGGCTTAAAATTGTGATTTCTGGAGGGACATTAATAATAGAAATATCTGCAGAACCTGTTCCTACAACTCCTAAAGAATCTTTAGCCGACAAATAAACTGTATATGTTCCCTGTGCTGCAAAATTGTAAGTAAAAGAAGCTCCTTCATTCTGCATTAATACTATTTTGCTTGTGTGAGTAGCCAAATACCACTTATATTCTTCATAAGGAATGAAATTTCCTTCAAAGTCTTTAGCAACAGCTGTAAAAGATAACTTCCCCGGATAAAATTCAGTACCTTGTGGTGATGTAAAAGTAATAACCGGAAACGAAGTTACATTTACAATAATGCTTTTTGAAATTGTAGCAACGTCATCTGTTACATATGCTGTTAATGTGGCAAGTCTTGTTTCTTTGGCCTTCAAAGTTGGAGATTGCCAATACATTCTTTTGCTATTTTGTCCTGAAACAATAGTTCCATCTGAAACTTTCCAATTATAGAATAGTTTTAAATCATTTGGAAATGAAGCGATAATATCATAAGCAGAAACGGTATTGCCTGTTATCTGCTCAGAAGCAGAAGAAATAATGTTTATATATCTTAGAACAGGTTGAACAACAACTTCTCCAGGATAAGATACTGTTCCATTACTAGATATTTTAATGGGTAATTCAGCTTTACTCCAGAATAGTGGATAATTTGATGAGGAAACCTGACTTGCTTTTAAAGTAATAACGGCTGTGGTCTCTTCTGAAGGAACACCCCAATCAACATAGCTCTTATCAATATTTTCATAGGTAAAAGAACCAACTGAAGTAGACCATTCTAATTCTAAGCTATCATTTTGAGGGTCAACTGCATTGCCATAAAGTCTAAGAGCAAAACCACCAGATATAGTTTCTCCTACTTTTATGCTTACAAATGGAGCTTTCTTATTGGTTATACCTGAAGGAGGCAAAGTAACTGCTGAAACTCCCTGTATTTCACTTTGAAAAGCATTTGAATCTACTTGCCATTCTAAATTAAGCAAATCTTTGTTGCTTGGAGGAACAACTTTTAATAAACCAACAGCTCCTAAAGGCATCTTAGGAGAAAGATAGCAACCGCTTTCGTCTATAGTAAATTCTTCACCCCATAACCAAATTTTACACTTTGAAACATTATTGTCTTTTGTATCTTTTACTTGAAATCTAATTTGATATTTTGCTTCATCTTTACTTCCAACTTTAATGTTCTTTGTTACTTGAGCTTTGCCTTTTCCAAGAAGAATTTCATCGGATCTGTTTTTATATTCTTTTCCAGATAATGTTTTTAAACAAGTTATTATATGGAAAGAAGTATTCAACGGCAAATCAGTAAAAGAATATTTACCATCAGTATCAGCATAAGTAGCTCGTGTCGGCATTTCTTCCAAAAAAACAAGAACATTATCAAATGAAGAAGCTCTTAGAGTAGAATGACTTGCTATTACAGCTCTTTCGTTTGCTAGAGTTTCATCAAAAGTTATTTGTCCAGAAATAAAGCCAGAAACTAGTTCAGGACCTACACCTGAACCGCCTCCGCCACCACCGCAGCCAAGAAAAATAATTATGCAGATTAAAGTTATAAGTAAATGTCTGAGCTTCATATCTTAATAATACAGTAATTACAAAGCATTATCAAGGTCAGAATCATTACTCATCAGGAAAAAACGCATTAAAATTTATAGAAAACTAAAACTTCGTAAAGATTGCTGTCCGAAAACTAGGTTTTAAGTTCTATTTAGATTTATGCTAATTGTCTACACATTTGTCATAAACAGTATAGCGTATGGGCTTTAGCTCTGAAAGCTATACGGTTATGACAATGTGTAGACAACATAAAAAGAAATATTATTTTTTTAGGAAACGAAGTCTATCCAGAAAAATAAAAATCATAGAATTAGCTTTATTTAATTTGTGAATAAACCTAGTTTTTAGACAATCTCAAAGAACGCTACTTCAAAAATATAGAATAGTAGCTAAAAAAGTTTGCGTTTGCTCTGAGCCCCATATTGAAGTTTAGTTAAAATCTATGATAAAATAATTAAAAGATATGAAAAAGCAAACACAATCCACATATATTCCTATTTTTTTCTTATGCCTTTGTTTAGGTTTTTTATGCTATGGCTGTCTTGGATTAGGCGGTAGCGGTGGCAGTGGAAATACTTTTTCAATTAATCCTAATTCGCATCTTTCTGTATCTGGTAGAGCTTTCTTCTACGAACGACAATTATATGGCGATATTCCAATAGAGTTAAAGAATATTCAAAAAGAAACAGTTGCAGTAACAACAACAGACTCTAATGGAAATTATTCTTTCAGCAATATAGACCCTGGCGTTTATTATGTTTCAGCAACAACAGGGGAGAGTGAAGTTACATTCGGCAACATGATTCAAGTAACAGGTCAAGGTTGTACAGAATTAAGTCCAACGGCTTTGTTATCTGTTAAAAATATAATAATAGACAAAATAAGTTCAGATTCTTTCCACATAGAATTTGACACAAATCGTGCCTGTCGTGCAACCGTAGAATACGGACCCACGGGAGGTTACGTTAAATCAAAAACTCTTGGACAAGCTGGGCAAACCTTTCACGAAACAACTTTAACAGGTTTAAACTTTTTAACAGAATATGAAATTACAATTTATATGACTGGTGATGATGGTCAAGAATTTGTTTTGAACGGGTTAACCGCTAAAACTATTGGGTTAGCCGGATGCAACAACTTAGCTGTTAATATAAATAATGGTGCTTATGAAACAAAAAATCAAACGGTAACTTTAAATTTGTATGCAGAAGATTGCAAACAAATGAGAATAAGTGAAAGCTACACTCTTGATGATGCCTCTTGGGTTAATTACTCGGAAACATACCAATACTCTTTTTCAAACAAATCTAATGGAATAAAAAGATTATACGTTCAATTCAAAAATGAGAACGGAACACTGTCGCCAATAGAATCTGATTCTATAGTTTTCTCTTCTTCTGGTTATATTGGAATATGGATAAACGATGGTGAGGCTATAACAAATAAAACAGAAGTTGAGATTAAAGCTATTTATCCTAACGCTACTCAAATGATAATTTCAGATAATTCGAGTTTCTCAAACGTCTTTTGGGAATCATATTTGGCTACACGTAAATGGAAACTAACCAACGAAGATGGTTTAAAAACTATCTATTGCAAGTTTAAAGGCGGGAAGGCTAACCCTAATGAAGTTTTCACTGCTTCAATCATTTATGATACTACTCCTCCCAAAGTTGAAATGGCCATAAATAATGGTGATAAATACGTTGCCACAACTTCTGTAGATCTTTCATTTTCATACAGCAGTATACCTTCTCAAATGAAAATATCTAACGATAAAGAGCCAGCAGCGACAGAAGAATGGGTAAATTTCAATAGCGATGTAAAATGGATTTTAACTTCTGGAGAGGGAAACAAAAAAGTATATGCCATATTTAAAGATAGTGTTGGAAATGAATATGGACCTATTTCCAGTGAAATAACTATAGATACAGTAGCTCCTACGGGGAACAGTATTAGTATTCTTCAAACAGAAGAATCAACATCTACCGCTATCGGAACATTTACTTTACAGGATAATTTACCTGTTTATCTTCATTTTAATATAGCAGATGAATCAACAAAAGAAGTATTTTATTATATTGGCTTGGCTACAACAACTGTTCCTACTGAGTTTAACAATTTATCCTCTCCCTATAAACCAATAGAATTAAATCTAAATAATCTATCTATTGGTGACAATAAAATGTGGGCCTATTTCATAGACGAAACTGGCAATAAAAGTTCTGTAGAAAGCATACTATTACGAATAGAAGGCCCGGAAATAAACATTACTCCAGCCAGTGTAAATCTTACTGCAGAACAAGAACAAACCTTTACAACCGAATATAAAAACATTACTTCTTCTGAAGTCGGATCAATAAAATGGATGATAGCAAGTGGATCAGGCACAATAAATTCAGATGGAATATATACAGCACCTTCCCTTATATATGCTACTCAAACAGTAATAATAAGGGGTGAATCCTCGTCTATTCCTTCACTATATGGTTTTGCTCAAGTTAACCTCAAAACTTCTTATGAAATTGCTTATCTTCAAAATAATGGCGAATTCACTAAGGAACCTCTTTCAAAACAAATAATGCCGGGAGAAATTGCACGCTTTACAATTTTAATTCTTCATTCAGACCAAGGCATTAAACTTACAGCAAACCCAACTATAGGTTATGCAACAGTTAGTAATCCAGTAAAATCCGATTATGGAAGTATAGCAACTATAACTTATACTGCTCCAAACTCTATATCAGATGTTGCTAATATTACCTTAAATTTTAATGCCAGTGAAAAACCTTCTTTAACAGGCAAAGTTAATTGTACTGTTTCAACAGGCGCAAATATAACCCTCACTCCATCTGCTTATGTGGCACAAAGAAATAGTCCAATTAATGTTCAAGCAGAAGTAGCCAATACTTCAGAAAACAGTATAACTTGGAAAATAAGTCCAATAACTGCTGGTAGTTTTTCGTCTAATACTTCAACACCAGAAATAACCACAACGAATAACCACGTAGTCACATTTTATCCATCTACACCAAATAAGATAACTCAAGCTTCAATTACAGCAGAAATTGGTGAAGCCAGCAAGTCTATAAACATTTCTGTTTATCCGCCGTTATCTATAACGATAGATCCATTAGCAACAGACTCGATGCCTTTGATTGAAGCAATGCCATTTACAGTAAATGGCTTTGAATACATGATTACAGGAGTAGATGAAACTCTGAAATGGGAATTTAAAAACGCAAACAGTCCAGATTTTATGCCAGCAGATGGCAAAACATACGCAGATAGAGGTAGTTTAACTATAATTACAAACAATCAGGTTCACTATAAAAGGCCAAGTAAACTACCTAGCTCTTTAGATGATTCAGCATCTGATACAATTCAGATAAGGGCAACATCTTTGGCTGACCCTTCAGCATCTAGCACAGCACAAGTTTATCTGGCAGATAAAGTCAAAGTGTTTATTTACGATGACGTTGAAAAAACAAATTTAGCTACTTCCGTTCCTACAGTTATTGAAGTTGGAAGTTTACAATTTTATGCAAAAGTTACTCCTGAAGTCATAGGAAACACTACTGTTAAATGGACAGTTAATGATGTTACAAATTCAGAATCTTATGGAAGTATTGACAGCAATGGTAAATACACAGCTCCAAGCAGTTTGGAGGCAACTAAGGTTAAAATTAGAGCTACTTCAAATTATGATTCATCGGCTTTTGCAGAAGTTGAGGTTGCATTAAGTGATTTTTGGGTTCCAAAACGCGACAATATGATTGATGAATCAACTGGTGAGCCTATGCCTATAACTAAGATTTTCGTAGATCCAACAACTAAAATCGGAGAAGATTTTATTGTGTATGCTGGAACTGGAGCAGAAAGTCAGTTTGGTTATTATGGTCTTTGGGTAGCGACTTTTTCAGATGAAATAGATGATACTTCTGGAGGCTATTGGCAAGGAATCAAAGGTCTTTCTAGCAATAGGCGAGTAAGTAGTTTGAGTTTGCTTATTTATGATATAGCTTTGGATATGAAAGGCAATATCTATGTAAGTACTGGTGATGGAATATATTATGTTCCTAAATATGGCGTAGAAGCAGAAGCTGAGCCTTTAATACTAGATTATATGGTTGGAGATCCTTTCCCTTCAAGTCCTTTAACTTCATTAACTACGGCCTATAATTCAAACACAAAAAGGGTTCAATTATTAGCTGGTTGCAATGAGGGTGTTTATTTGTTTGAATTAAGCGATTACAATACTATCTTTTCTTCAGAATTATTAATCAGAACTCAGACATATTATAGAGTTTGGGAAACAAGAAGTGAAACTAAACAGGTTGTGCTTGGTACTCAAACTCAAACTATAACAGAAACTGATTCAGCGTATAGTAATCCAGCTTCCCCCAATCCTATTTTATCCACAGTGCGTTCAGTTTTGTATGATAATTTAAATAAATCTTTATATTTTGGAACAGCCTCTAATAGAGTGTATTATTGTCCTAGCCTAGCTCCAAATATGCAAAATAGAGGATATGCTAAAACATTTTCAGGAACATCGGGAGTTGATGTAACTTATAGTTATGAAGTTTTCACTTACGATAATCTTTCTTATCCTGTTAATGGCTCTGTTAGCGGTGTTCCATTGGCACTCGCTCTTGATAAGATAAATACAAACACTCTTTGGGTAGCTACGACTAATGGGGTTTCTCGTTCTATTGATTTTGGTATGAATTGGTCGAACTATGCTTTTTCTGGTGGTGTTAATACGAACTGTCGTTGTATTATTGTAGACCCTAATAATACAATTAATGTTATGTCTGGTAGTGAAGATGGTCTTTATAGAACCACCAATGGTGGTTCTAGCTGGACAAGGATAAGAAGTGGGTTAGGTAATTATAAAACTATTACTTCACTTACTCAGGCTGCTGGTGCTGCAGGGAAAAGAAGAAAAGTCTGGGTTGGTACTTCTGGCGGAGTATTTGTTGGTAAACAGTCTTTATCACTTGAATAAAGTATTTTATAACTTTGAATACAATTTTATTCTTACTTAGCACCAAATAGTTTTGGAATTAAGTAGAAAGCCAAAATATAGATTACCACTAAGAGTATAGTAAGTATATTGAGGTATTTGTCTATAAATTCTTTGACTTTAGGACCGAAGAACTTAAATAGCAAACCTACCAAGAAGAAGCGTCCGCCTCTTCCTAAAATTGAAGCTATAACAAAAGGAGCTAAATCTACCTTAGAAACACCAGCGGTAATTGTGAAAACTTTATAAGGTATTGGTGTAAAAGCAGAAGTGAATACAATAAAGGAGGAATTGTCCTGATAAAGTTTCGTTACTTGGTCAAAAAGTTCATGTGTAAAACCAGGAATATATGCGAAAAAGTAATCTCCTACTGTTGCCCAGAACCAAAAACCTATAACATATCCAAAAAGGGCACCTAGAACAGAACCAACCGTACAGACTGTCGCATACCATAAGGATTTTTCAGATTTGCTTAATGCCATCGCAATCATTAAGACATCTGGTGGTATAGGAAAGAAGCTTGATTCCATAAAAGCTAATACAAAGAGTGCCGGAACTGACCATTTACTTTCAGCCCAAGACAATACCCAATTATAAAGCTTTTTTAAAATATTCATCTATAGGATTGTCCTTTTTTATATGTTATAATATTTTAGTATTGATATTAGGACGTAAATAATACTAGATTTGTAATAAAATGACAATAATGCAATCATTAAAAAAATATTTTGCTATATTTCTAAAACATTCAGCACCTGTGGGGCTTTTTGTTTTACTTCCTCTTCTTGCTGCATTATATCTTGGGCATAACATTATTACTTTAGAACAGGAAAAACATATATCTGAGCTTTCTACAAAGAATGAAAATACTTTAAAAGATATCGAAAGTGAAATTGCACCAGAGTCTTTTCTGTTGAAGGTTGGAAGAGGAGCTTGGTATACTTTAACAAAATATGAAAATGAGCTTGATAAATTTTGGAATTATTATCGAAGCTTATGCAATTATTTGCATTCAGAACCTGATTTTTATTTATTCAATGAAAAGGGTGAATTGATAACTCCACGTGAATATAATTTAAAATCTAGATTTTTAGCATCTCGATTATGGAGTATTATTAGAGCTTCACACAATAAAAGAACGGAATATGCTGATAAATATAAAAAACAATTTAAAAGTTTTTTAGGCAATGAGTTTAGAATAGCAAATTTTCTTGAAAGTAGAAACTCATTGATGCCAATAATTGTTAATACACAAATTGGTTACGTTTATTGGGTTAATTTTAGTAATAATCCTCAAAAAGGTATTATGATTGTTTTTTGGGAAGCTCCTGACTTTGATTTTAGACTAAAAGAAATTATTAATAGATATTTAGATAAATTTGAAGATGGTTTTACAAGAAATTTTCGTGGAAATATAAAATCTATACTGAGTCAAGATAAGTCTGATTATGAGAACATTTATTTAAGAACCGTTCTTATGAAAACAAATGATTGTTACTTAGACCCAAATGGTTTAGTTTGGAAATTTCTAAAATTAGATAATATTTGGTTAGTAACAGCTTTGAAGAGTAATTCATTAAAATATGACAAATATCATACTTATTATATTTGTTTTATTATTCTTTTAGGTATTGTTATTATTTTTTCATATATTTGGATGGTTAAGAAACAAAATTCTTTCCTCTCTATTCGCACAAAATTGATAGGTCTTTTCCTAATAGCTGTGTTTATCCCAGTTTTAGCTTTTTCATATTTAGGTTATCAGTATATTAGCGATATGCGCGAGAATCTTTATACAGAGTTTGGAAATGAAAGCCGTAACGTGCTGTTAGATATAGATAGAGAATTGGGAAGTTCTGGTAATGTTTTTAGAGATGAATTTAGAAAAATAGTAGAAGATTTTAAGCGTTACGATGAAGATGCTAACGTCCGTAAATCTTTCGAGGAAAGCATTGAAAAGCATGATTTAGTTTTGGTTGAAACAAGATCGATTACAGATGGTTCTGTTATTAAACAGTTAACTAATCATGTCGTTTTTGAGGAAATGAGCGTAGTTTCAGAGCCATTTGGCAAAAGTTGTATTGACGCAATGTTAAAAACAAATCTTTCAGACAGTATAGATCCTGTTTTAAGAAATGCTCTGAAAAGCCCAGAAAGCGCGATGTCTAGTTTTTGGCAAAGACCAGATAATGTTCAGGATTTTCTTTTTGGTTCTATAGAGTTTTATCTTTATTGGTGCTTTACTAATGGTCCTAAAAATGAACAAATTTATTATTTAATATTAAGGTCTACAGATAGAGTCTTACGAGAACATTTGAAAAAGCGTTTGTTAGAATGTAGAAATAATCCAAAAGAAAGAGACTTTCAAATTTTTGTTTGCAATAATAAAAATGGAGAATGGTTCCCAAACAATTCGTTAGAAACTGATTTAAAAAAAATTTCGAATAGAATTAAATTTATGGGGAAGCCAATAGAAACAGAAATAGTTGTTAATTCCAAACGTCATTTGCTTCTTGGGCTAAAAAGTAGCAAGATTAGAGGATATTCATTTTTTGCTCTCTATCCATATGAAAAGATTGAAGAAAAACTTTCAAAAGTTACTCTATCTATTGTAGCTGCGATAATTTTCTTCGTTTTTATGGCTCTTGTTATAGGTTATCATCTTGCAAGCACTTTCCTTTATCCTGTACAACGCCTTGAAGATGGAGTTAAAGCTATAAAAGAAAGGAATTCCCAGTTTAGAATTGAAACTTTGCAGAATGATGAATTAGGTGGATTAGCTCAAAACTTCAACAAGATGATTGAGGACCTTAAAGAAATGGAATTGGCAAAATATATTCAAGAAGCTTTGCTTCCCCAATCCTTGCCAAAACTTAATGGATACGAAATCTGTTTCTCTAATCGTATGGCTTCCGCTGTTGGAGGAGATTATTTTGATACTTTATTGCTAGATGAAGATAATCTTTGCATTATAATTGGTGACGTTTCTGGGCATGGCGTTGCTTCGGCTCTTGTTATGGCTATTGCAAAAGCTGTTTTATATCATGGCTTCAAGGAAACAAGAAATCTAATAGAATTATTTGGTGATGTTAATTCTGTTGTAAATACCTATTTCAGCACTCCACCAGTAAAGAAGATGATTACTCTTTTTGCTACAATTATTAATTTGCCTACGGGAAAAGCTGTTTTTATTGATGCGGGTCATAATTTCCCAATGAAAATTTCTACCGATAGTGAAGTAACAGAAATAAAAATGTTTGGATTGCCTATTGGTATTTTAAAGAAAATGAGAAAACAAACAACTAGCGAATTTGTTATGGAAAAGGGTGAATCTGTTGTTTTTTATACAGATGGTATTGTCGAAGCTACTGGTAATACCTCTGAACAATATGGTTATGATAGGTTTAAAAAGAATCTTTCAGAAATGTCAGACTATAGTGCTCAAAGCATTATGGATACCCTTTTTAATAGATACGAAAAATGGGAAGATGGAACAGAACCTGACGATGACGTTACATTAGCTATTTTGAAGAGACTTCCAGATGAAGAACCAGTTGATGAGCTCGAATTATCTACCTTAAATGGACTTCCTTCTTAAAATAATAAAAGTAATATCATCTGCTAGTTCTTTATCTCCATGATGTCTTTTTAATTCTTCTAATAAGAAATTTTTTAATTCTTCTGAACTAGTTATATTATAATCACTTATAAGATTTCTGAAATTATCGTATCCATATTCTTCTCCTTTATCATTTTCTGCTTCAGGGAAACCGTCTGTATAAAGGAAAAGAGTTTCTTCAGGATTTAATACTTCTGATTCTGAAGTATATCTGCATCTTTTCTTTGAAAGCCCCATAGGTAAACTAGTTTTGCAAGGTGTTCTCAATACTCCTGTGCCTTTGTTTTTTATGATTGGGTAAGGATGACCAGCATTGCAAATTGCCATTTCACCTGTGATTTTATCAAGTATAATTGCGCAGAAGGTCATTAGTTTCTTTTTGTTTAAAAGATCACAGATCATATTGCTAGTTTTGGTAACTATTTCGTTCAGAGAGGCGTTCTTGTTCGCAAATCTGAATACTGAAGCTTTTACCATTGCAGTTAATAGTGATGAAGATACTCCGTGACCTGTAACGTCACCTATTACGATAAGAACTCTATTCTCTGGAAGCTCAAATATATCTGCATAATCTCCTCCAACGTCTGTAGCCATTTGATTATAAACAATACAGTCATAGCCTTCCATCTTATATTTACCAGTTGGAATCAGACATTGTTGAACAGCTCCAGCAAGAAGCATATCTTTGATTTCTTCCATCATTTGATTAAATGCGTTTCCAAGATGTCCTAGTTCGTCTTTGTTTTCAATTTGTATTTTTGTATCGGTTTCACGTTTCTTTAAGGCTTCTAAACCTTTATTTAATTCTTTTACAGGGGCAATAAAGGTTTTTGATAATAATAAACCAGTAAAAACAGAAATTATTAAAAGTAAAATCATCAATGTATAAATTGCTGATTTTACTTTATTAATTTGGTGGTCAATTTCTGAAACAGGATACATACAAAAACTAAAAGTGTCTTTTAACTTGCTTCCCGGTGCACATAAGCAAAGATATTTTTTGTTGTTATAATCTATTACATTGGATTCAACTGTTTTGTTGATATTCGAAACATTAATAATTGATAATAATTCTTTATAATTTGGAGGATCTTGAGGTACAAATTCCTGAGAAAGGTAATTGTAATAGACCATTTTTAAATTTGTGTTGTCAAAAGTATATCTATTTTTTGAAATTGATTTAAAATAAGAAGAATTAACGTGAGTTGATGATGAGGTGCCAATACAAAAAGCTATTTTGTTGTTTAAATCCGGATAATAATTCCACCACCAATAAACTCCTGCACCATCAAAATGTAAAAAATTTAATTTTTTAGGTCTTTCAAATATTGAAGAAAAGCCTGAAACAGGATTTTCAAATAAATTTCCAACAAGTATATCTGATTGATTGGGTTTTATTCCTGCGGCATCTAATCGTTCAGGGCAATATCTATCTAGGCAGAGAATAGACATAACTCTACCTATCTTTTCTAATCTTTGTTGGCTTTCTTTTCTGTTAGTAGTTGTATAAATTTGAGTTTGATCTATAGTTCTAATATCCAACCAGTTAAATATTTCATTAGTAGCTTTGTCTTTTCCAACTATATCTTCTAATTTTGCTCTTATTTCTGGTTTGGTAGGTGGTGTTTTCCCGCTAAAGCCTTTTAAATAGCTGTCTAATGATAAAAAGCCTTTGAGTAAGTCGTTTTCTGTATTTTGGAAATCAACGTCTATCTTGTTTAAAACGTCTAACATTCCTTTCTTTACTTTGTTTTCTAGAGCTGTTCTGTGGTCTTGCAAGCTGGTATAAGATAATACCCATAGACCAGAGGTTGGTAAGTAGACTGCTAGTGCAAAAATGAAAATCAATTTGTATTTTATAGAAATATACATTCCTTGATTATTGGCAAAATTTCTAAAAAATAGTAGTGAAGATATTATAAGAATGACTAAAAATATAATTATTGCAGTGATATATTTATTTAAATATAGTTTTCTTTGATTAAATGGATATCCGAGTAGAAGTTTGTATTCGTCTGATTTAAAGCCTTTCCATATAAAATCATCATAGATAAAACCATCTAAAAATTCGTCTGTGTTGGTCTTTTCAAAAGGTATTTCTTTATGCCCTAAAAACGATGTTTGGGCCGATTTTTTCGCTAAATCATAAAGAATTATTGGGTGTTCATATGAGGAATAATCTTTTATTTTTGCTTGAACTAGTTCTAAATTAGATCTTTTATACTCTACATAAAGAAAAACACCATTTTTTACTTTATTTGCATTTTTTACATAGAAAACGCTTGTTTTTCCTAAACTAAATACTGTGGTGCTATTTTCTTCATATTCAGAATTTGTTGTTAAAGAATTTCTATTAAACTCTCTACCAACAATCATTTCCTGGTCTAGTTCTCTATTCTTATAGTCTGCTTGATTTGAACCATGAGAGTATCTCCAGGCATAATTAAAAAAACGAATTTCATAATCTTTTAAATCTTCGGTATTTATTAAATCAGCATTCTCATCATAAACAGCACAACGAACATTTTCGCCTAGAGTTTCACTCAGTTCTTTTATTTTTTGAGAAACATCCTCTTTAGATTTTATAATACTTTTTTCATTAATATTGTTTTCTATGAATGGAATTAAATTAAGGGCAAACTTCTGAAAATATGGCTTGAAATAGTCTAAAGGTGCTGTTTTTGCAATAAAATCAGTAGCATCTTCTGATATTTTTGATTTTATAACCTCTATATCATGTTTTCTGTCTATGTCTATAATATATAGATAAAGAAATAGCCCAAATAGTAAAGGCATTAAAATCAATAATATATAAGTTGGCAGACCTTTTTGGTAACTGCTTCTTTCCATAATTTAAGACATAAGTTGTTAAATATAAGATATAAGATGAAAGATGGAAAAGGTTTGCTTAGAATCTTTTCGATCTTTCATCTCTAAATATAATATTCTATCTTACTTCTTTGAAGCAACTTTCTTTTTTTCTTCTCCAGTTGCTGTAGCTTTGGTTTCTTCCTTCTTTTCTTCTGGTGGAAGCATACCAAGAGCACGTTTAACTTTAAGAACTATTTCTCCGAAAATATCTGGGTTTTCTTTTAAGAAATTCTTGGAGTTTTCTCTGCCTTGCCCTATGCGTGTATCGCCATAAGAATACCAGGCACCAGATTTGTCGACAACGCCAGCAGCTTCTGCCATTTCCAAAACTTCGCCTTCTTTAGAAATGCCTTCGCCAAACATCATGTCAAATCTAGCTTTTTTAAATGGTGGAGCAACTTTGTTCTTTACAACTTTGACTTCTGTTATGTAACCCTTTATGTCTTCGCCTTCTTTGATTGCATCTTTTCTTCTAATATCAAGTCTGACAGATGAGAAGAACTTCAATGCACGACCACCTGGTGTGGTTTCTGGGTTACCAAACATAATACCGATTTTTTCACGAATCTGGTTAATGAAAATACATACACAGCGAGATTTAGAAACTACAGGTGTTAATTTACGCATAGCCTGTGACATAAGTCTAGCTTGCATACCTACGGTTGAATCGCCCATGTCGCCATCGATTTCGGCTTTGCTTGTAAGAGCTGCAACAGAGTCTAGAACTATTATATCTACAGCATTGCTTCTGACTAGCATTTCTGTGATTTCGAGTGCTTCTTCACCACTGCTTGGCTGGGCAATAAGAAGATTGTCTATATCTACGCCCAATCTCTTTGCGTAAGATGGATCAAGAGCATGTTCTACATCTATAAATGCTGCCTGACCGCCAGAAAGCTGTGCTTGAGCGATTGAATGTAATGCTACTGTTGTTTTACCAGAAGATTCAGGACCAAATATTTCAATAATTCTTCCTCTAGGCATCCCACCAACGCCTAAAGCATAGTCTAATGAAAGAGAACCTGTGGAAATAGCTTCAACTTGAAGGTGTCTTGAACTGCCAAGGCGCATTACAGCACCTTTACCAAATTGTTTTTCAATTCCAGATATTGCTGTTTCTAGAGATTTCATTCGTTCTTGATTAGTTGTTAGAGCATTTGTTGTCTTTTGTTCGGCCATAATTGCCTCCATATATATTTTGTAAGATAATAGCATATTGCGAAAATTTGAGCAATACACACTACAGAAACAAAGATAAACCTTTATTTTTATCTGCTTAATAGATAATCAACCGAAAAAGCAAAAATGGACATTTTCGAATGTAAAGAAATGTAAAGATGAATTTTGAAATTTAAATTATGATTTAATTAATTTTATATAATAAATATTTGTAGCTATTGTCATAAGATGAAATAGTATAAAATAATATTCCCCTTTTTAAGAGGCTGTCTAAAAATTATCTTTAATACACAAATTAGATTAAACTAATTCTATGATTTTTAATTTTCTAGATGGACTTCGTTTTGCTTTCAGCAACGCCACGCTATTGCTCGAAGAGGCTGTGCGAAAACTTGAAATTTTCAAAAAAATAATATTTCTTTTTATGTAGTCTACACATTGTCATAAACGTATAGCTT